>JAAAPH010000391.1 GCA_009908415.1 Bacteroidota bacterium | reverse complement strand
CAGGCCGTCGTCTTCAGACGGCCCGGACGCCGCGTGATGCAGCGTGATCGTCTGGTTCGCCTCTACGCCGGCAATCCGCTGGTAGCGCCCATCCGGCCAGACCACCTCCAGGGAGTCGACCTGCCGCGCCGTGCCGAGCCCGAAGTGGACGGTGGGGCCGAGCGTCGACTTGTAGCCGCGGTACGGGTTGTGATCGCGGTACTGCGTCTGCCCATCGTTGTGGAGCACCACTTTGGCGCCCACCCCGCGCCGGTTGCCCGGTGGGCCGTCTAGCTGAACGCGCAGATACGTGACGGTGGTGTCCTGCTCACGGAGCCGATTAGCGAAGATGAAGGCCTCGTCGTTGATATTGTTGGTAACGAGGTCGAGGTCGCCATCCTGATCGAGATCGGCCAGGACCGCGCCGGTCGACAGGCTCTCCATGTCCAGCCCCCAGCTGCGGGTCTTTTCAGTGAACGTGAGGTCGCCGTCGTTCTGAAAGATGACGTTGTCGAGCCACACCGTCGGAAGGTCCCTTAGCGCCTCCAGTTGCTCTTGGCGGTTGGCTTCCTGCGTGCCGAAGGCGCGCACCTGACTGCCATACTCGACGTAGTCCTGATTCGTGACGTCTTTCCCATATCCGTTCGAGACGAACAGGTCCTTCCAGCCGTCGTTGTCGACGTCGGCGAAGAGGGGCGCCCAGCTCCAATCGGTCGCTGCCACGCCGGCCAGGCGCCCGATCTCGCTGAACGTGGGCGCGCCCTCCGGGCTGATGCCGTTGTGGAGTTGCAGCGTGTTGCGCACATACTGCGGCTGGTACCCGTACTCCATCGCGCGCCGTAGGCTGCTGGCACTGAAGCCCGAGAGCATCATCTTCCGACGCTGGTTGCCGGGCGGCAGCATGTCGAGCACGGCAATGTCGGGGCGGGTGTCGTTGTTGAAGTCGGCGACATCAACCCCCATCCCGTTGTGCGACTGATGCTTGAGCCACTCGCCGGCTTTGTTGGTGAACGTGCCGTCGCCGTTGTTCACATACAGCAGATCGTTCGGGATGAAATCGTTGGCGGCGTAGACGTCCGGCCAGCCGTCTTTGTTGATGTCGCTGACGGCCACGCCGAGCCCGTAACCTTCCATCTGGATGCCGGCCTCCGCGCTCACGTCGGTGAACGTGCCGTCGCCGTTGTTGCGATAGAGCCGATCCGTGCTCGGCGCGCGGCCGTCGCCCCGCTTCGGACGCGGCGTATTCTTGTCGGCATCCTCCAACGCATTCGTAAGCAAGTATAGGTCGAGGTCGCCGTCGCGGTCGTAATCGAAGAACGCGGCTTGCGTCGAGTAGCCCGTGTCGGCCAGCCCGTAGGCGTCGGCCTGCTCGGCGAACCGGGGCACGCCGTCTTCGCCTGAACCTTGATTGATGAAGAGCCGATTGGCCCGCGTCTCGACGGCCCCCGGCCCGGCCACGCTGACGTACAGGTCGGATCGGCCGTCCTGGTTGATGTCGACCACGGCCACGCCCGTCGCCCACGCGTCCGGCGCCGCCACCCCGGCCATGTCCGTCACGTCCTCGAACTGGAAGTCGCCCCGGTTCAGGTACAGCTTGCTGTCGACCGTATTGCCAGCGAAGTAGAGGTCGGGGCGCCCGTCGCCGTCGAAGTCGCCCACGCCCACGCCGGCCCCATTGTAGAGGTACTCCAGGTCGAAGGGGTTGAGAAGCGAGTCGTTCTCCGTGATCGTGTTGACAAAGTCGACGCCGGTCTGTCCGGCGGGCAGGCGCTCGAACAGGGGCTCCGGATCGGCGCATCCGACGAGAAGGCTCGTGAGAAGCACCAGCGCAAGCACAATCGCTACCGCGCCCACCGGGCAAGCGGCGCTCAGCCTCCGAATGCCTCTCCAGCACATGGCAAGGGCCTGATGGGCACACACAGGCATGGCAAATAGGGCTCGTCGTGTTAGCGGACGTCGATCGCTCAGAGCACCGAGGCCACGGCAGCGTTCGAGCCGCGGAGACCCGCCCCTGAGGTCCCTCGTCCCCAGATATTCGAAGCCGAGGGCAAGCGGGTCAGGAGTCAGGCCAAGAACGTGCTTGGATGCAGGGGACGCTCGGTCAGGTCACCTCGGTCGAGGAGGCGGCTTCGATTCCTGCGTCTTCCACCTCCTCCTTTCCAGATGTCTCGCCCTCCTCTTCGAGCATCTGGCGGCGCCACCAGTTCGCCAGCCCCGACCCGGTGATGTTCATCCACGGACCGAACACCGCCGGCGCCAGGCCCACCGTCGCCACCTTCCCCATCTCCATGGCAATGCCCGACGCAAGTCCCCCGTTCTGCATCCCCACCTCGATCGAAATCGTCCGGCAGTCCGTCTCGTCCATCCCCAGCAGCCGGCACCCCCAGTACCCGAAGACGTAGCCCGCCGCGTTGTGGATGATCGCCGCCGCCACCAAGAGCGCCCCGATGGCCAGCAGATCATCGCGCCCCGCCGCCGTAATGATCGCGATGATCACCGTGATCGCCGTCATCGAGATTACCGGCATGATGTCGTCGAGCCACTGGGCCTTGCCGTGAAAATAGCGATTGAAGAGCAGGCCCAGCACGACCGGCACGATCACCATCTCGATGATGCTCCACATCATCTCCACAAAGTCGATCGGCACAAACTGCCCGGCCAGCAGCTCCATCAAAAACGGCGTCATCACCGGCGCCAGAAGCGTCGCTACCGCCGTCAGGGTCACCGACAGGGCCAGGTTCGCCCCGGCGATGTAGGCCATCACGTTCGAGGCCACTCCGCTCGGGGCCGAGCCGATCAAGACCACGCCCGCCGCGATCTCGTTCGAGAAGCCGAAGACCGTCGCCAACGACAGGCCCACGAGCGGCATGATGCTGAACTGGCACACGAGCCCGACCAAGACGCCCTTCGGCATCTTCATGACCCCGGCAAAGTCCTCCACGCTCAGCGACGCCCCCATCCCGAACATGATGATCTGGATGAGCGGGACGATGAGCAAGGTCAACTCGAAGCCGCCCACCGTGTCGAGCACCCCCGGGTAGAACATCGCCAGCGTCACCGAGGCAAAGACGGCGAGCGTAAACGTAAAGTCGCCCAGGACGGGGTGGACACGTACGCCCACGGCCAAGAGCGCGAAGAAGCCCACGGCGAGCGGGCCCGCGACCGCGGCGCCCGCCCCGGCGATTAGCGCGACAAGGAGCGCGATCGCGCACAGGCCCGACGCCACCAGCGAGGTCTTGTAGAGAGCGTCCACGGACTAGATACGGTTTGTCGAAAAGAGTGCGTGCGCTAACGGAGAAACGTTCTATTCGTGCGAGCGGAGGCGCTCGATGCTATGCATCAAGGAGCGCGTCTCGTGGTAGGCCGCCTTCCAGATCCCGCCTTTGGAGGCCGTCTTCGCGTCTGGCTCTTCGTCGAGACCGCCCCGATACAGGCCGCCGCGCTCCCAGTCGATGAGGTGCTCCTTGACGTACGTCCACTGCTGCCGGAAATACTCGTCGTACGGAACTTCGGCATTCGGGAAGAGGCGGGCCATGAGCAGGAAGGCGTTCAGTGCTTCGACCTGCGCCCACCACGCTTTGGAGGTCCGCACAATGTCGATCGGCGCGTCCTCGCTCGGATAATAGCCGCCATCGTAGAGTCCGCCGGTCGCCTCGTCCCACCCATTGCGGATCGCGTGATCCACCATCGATTGGGCGACACGCAATGTGGTGTCGCGCTCGATGCCCAGTGCCTCGGAGGCCTCCAGGATCAGGAAGGCGGTCTCTACGTCGTGACCGAAGGAGACGTGGTCGAGCCGGTAGTTGGCCTCGCGCACGGCCTGGGAGGAGTCGCGGTACGAGACCGGTGTCCAGTCCGCGCGGGTGAACAGCGTGAGGTAGCCCTTGTCTGTGACCAGCGTGTCGCGGACGACGTGAAGCATCTCGCGGAGCCGGGCCTCTACGGTCGGATCCGGCCAGACGTGGTATAGCTCGATGAAGGCTTCGAGGAGGTGAATGGAGCTGTTCTGATCTTTCGGGGGCGTGCCGCTGTATCCCCCCTGAAAAGGCGTACCGTCCCTAGCCATGAACTGGAAGTAGCCACCATGCGCCGGGTCGTGCGCATGCTCGTCCAGCCAGCGAAACGCGTCCTGCGCGAGCTGAAGCGCGTCTTCATTGCCAGATGCCGCGTAGTAGGCCGCCAAGCCGTAGATGGCAAAGGCATTGCCGTACGCCCGCTTGATGCGGTCGCCGGCGCCGTTGGTCTGTACGGTGCCTTCGCGTGACACGGTGCCCACAAACCCGCCGTGGGCATCATCCCACATGACGTCCCGCAGAAACTCGAACCCGTGCGCGGCCATGGGCAGGTAGTGCGCGTCCGCGTCTGGGAAGAAGCGGGCGGCACGGGCCGTCGTCCACGTGTGGCGTGCCTGCGTGACGATAAACTTATCGTGCGGCCCATCGGGCTCCCACTGGTCGTTGAAGTCACTGAGGAACCCACCGTGCTCTTCGTCGATCGCGCGCGGATACCACGGGTCAAGCACCTGCTCGCGCAAGACGTCCTCCATTTCGCTGGCGAGGGCCGGCCGGTCGGCCGGGGCATCCGGCGCGTCCGTGCCACAGGCCGCCATGCTGGCCGCAAGAAGCACGACGGCGAGCCAGATCACGCCGCTCGGCCCCCCCGCTGCAATGGGTCCCGCCGGATCAGTCCGTGTCATGGCATCGGCTAGCATCTGAGAGGGCCTCGGCTTAGCTCCAGATGCGGTCCCAGGAGCGCATCTCGTCCCACTCCGGCGTCGGGGCGAACAGCTCTTCGCCCTCGATGAGCAGCGCTTCGATGACGTCCTCGTTGAGGTCCACACCGAGGCCGGGTGCCTCCGGCACGGGGACGTAGCCTTCGTCGAAGGCCACCGTGTCGCCGGCGATGAGGTTGTACCAATCGTCGTTTTCCACCGAGTGATGCTCCAGCCACGTAAAGTTCTGGGTGGCGGCCGCTGCATGAACCGACGCAAAATACCCGACGGGCGAGCCGGCGTAGTGCAACATCATCGCGACGCCGTGGTCCTCGGCGTAGTCGCCGATGCGCTTCGTCTCCAGGATGCCACCGGCCGAGCCCAGATCCGGATGCACCAGGTTCACCGCCTGCTTGTCGATCAGCTCCTTGAAGCCGCCCTCCAGCCCGTAAATGTCCTCGCCGGTCGCGGTCGGCGTCGTGGTCGAGTCGGTGATCCGCTTCCACTTGTCGACCCACTTCCAGGCGACCATATCCTCCATGTACGACAGCGTGTACGGCTCAAGACGGCGCGCGAGCTTAATCGCCTCGTCCGTGTCGAAGTGGCCGGTATGGTCAACGCCGAGGGGCACCTCGTAACCGATCGTATCCCGCATGACCCGCACGTATTCTTCCAGCGCGTCGAGGCCTTTCTCCGTGATCTGGATACGCGTGAAGGGATGATCGATCTGGCCGTACTCGCCGTAGGTCCCGGAGTACTGGCTCTGCAGCTCCCGGCTTCCCACCGGCTCGTGGGCGCGGGTGTTGACCAACGCGCCCGGAATGTCGGCGACCATCCCGATGCCGATGTCCATCTTCACGGCCGTGTAGCCCCGCTCGATGCGCGTCTCCTGCATCCGGCGGGCGAATTCATGCGGGTCGGGCGAACTGCTCGTGTCGGCGTAGAGGCGCACGCGGTCACGGTACTTGCCCCCCAGCAGTTGGTAGACGGGCACGCCGTACGCTTTGCCGGCCACGTCCCACAGCGCCGTCTCTACCCCGGAGACGCCGCCGCCCAGGCGCCCGTGGCCGCCGAACTGCCGGATGATCTTGAAGAGGCGCTCCACGTTGCACGGGTTCTCCCCGAGGAGGCGGCTCTTGAGCATCAGCGCGTACTCTTTGGGGCCGCCGTCGCGTACCTCGCCGTAGCCGGAAATGCCCTGGTTCGTGTCGATGCGGATGAGCGGGACCCGGAACGGAATCCCGTCGATGACGGCCACCCGCAGATCAGTGATCTCCAGATCGGACGGGTTGGAGTTCCGGTTCACGTTTTGTGCCGCGTAGGCCACCTGCTCCTCGATCGGCCGGAAGTTCATGACGCCCAGGCCCAGTCCGCCTAGAGAGGCTTGTTTCAGAAATTGCCGCCGCGTGTCGCCGTCATTGGATGCCATCGGTTCACCTCGGTTAAGGAACGTGTACGGTCAGTAGGGTTTGGATCGCCGATCGTCCAGCCGTGTGGCCCCGTTCACGATAGGCGTATCCCGCGATTCAACTCCAGAGACGGTCCCAGGAGCGCATTTCGTCCCACTCCGGCGTCGGCGCAAAGAACTCGGCGCCGTCGACCAGGTGTTCGCGAACGACGTCTTCGTTCAGCTCGACGCCGAGACCGGGCGCCTCGGGAACGGCCACATACCCGTCCTCGACGATTGGCTTGTCGACCCCGGTGACCAGGTCTTCCCAGAACGCGTCGTCTACGGAGTGGTGCTCCAGCCACATGAAGTGCTCGGTGGCCGCCGCGCTGTGGACACAGCCCAAGAACGAGACCGGCGAGGCCGCGTGGTGGTGCATGAACGCGATGCCGTTCTGCGCCGCGTAGTCCCCGATCCGCTTCGTCTCCAGGATGCCGCCCGACGAGTTGGGATCGGGATGCACGATGTTGACGGCCTGCTGGTCGATGAGGGGCTTGAAGCCATCCAGGCCAAAGATGTCCTCGCCGGTCTGGGTCGGCGTCGTCGTCGACTCGGTGATCTCGCGCCACTTATCGGTGTACATCCAGGGGATCAGGTCTTCCATGTAGGCCAGGGTGTACGGCTCGGCGGCCTTGGCCAGCTTGATGGCCTCGTCGACGCCGAAGTGGCCCCAGTGGTCGGTGCCCATCGGGATCTCGTAGCCGATCTGCGAGCGCATCACGTCGATGTACTCCATCAGCATGTCGATGCCCTTCTCGGTGACCTGCACGCGCGTGAAGGGATGCTCCGTCTGACCGTACGTGCCGTGCTCGCGGTTCCACGCCTGCAGATTGCCTGACTGACTCTTCCAGGCCTCGGCGTTGACCAGCGTGCCCGGCTCGTCAGCAATGAGGCCGATGCCGATGTCCATCTTCACGGCCGTGTACCCCTGGTCAATGCGGCCCTGCATCCGACGGGCAAACTCGTGCGGATCCTGCGACGTGGGCGTATCGGCATAGACGCGGACGCGGTCGCGGTACTTGCCGCCCAGCAGCTGATAGACGGGCACGCCGTAGGCTTTGCCGGCCAAATCCCACAGCGCCATCTCCACGCCCGAGACGCCGCCGCCCTGGCGCCCGTGGCCGCCGAACTGCCGGATGATCTTGAACAGCCGCTCCACATTGCATGGATTCTCGCCCAGGATCCGGCTCTTGAGCATGAGTGCGTAGCGGGGATCGGCGCCGTCGCGCACATCCCCGTGGCCCATAATGCCCTGGTTCGTGTAAAGTCGGATGATCGGGGCCGCATCGTCCACGTGCGCGATACGCAGGTCGGTGATCTCCAAATCGGTCGGATTGGAGTACCGGTTCACGTTCTGCGTCACGTGGGCGATCTGGTCCTCGATCGGCCGCGCCGTGATGCCGGCCACGCTCAGCCCGCCCAAGCTGGCCTGCTTGAGAAACTGTCGGCGGCTGTCGCCTTTCCGGCCGGACGCCTTCGGGGGGGTGCTCTCATTCTCCATCGTGGGGTCCTTTAATCCGTTGAACGGAAAACGCTGCGAGACAGTGGTGCGATCGATCGGTCAGTTTTCGCTGCCCGCTTGCATCAAGGCCTCGATCGTCTCTTGGCCGACGCCGTGCTCCTCATGCAACCGCTCGCTGTTGGCCGCTACCCACTCCCGGAAGCGCGCCTCGATCGCCGCGGTCCACTCGGTGTCCATCTGACCGGCCGTGTACGTACCGGCCTGCACCATCTCGTGCGCAAAGGCGTCCTGCACCCGCGTCCGCTCCGAGGCGCGCACGACCTGCTCCGCCAGGTGCGCCGGTATGAAGACAATCCCCCCTTCCTTCGCCAGCACCACGTCTCCCGGCATGACGGTCGCGCCCCCGATCCGGGTCGGCGTGTTGAGCCCGGCCAGCATCATGTCCTGAATGTACGACGGATGCCACCCCCGCAGAAACGCGTTGAAGCCGTCGATCTCTTCCAGCCCCGCCCGGTCACGCGACGAGCCGTTGAAGACGACGCCGTTGCCAGAGTTGGCGTAGATCGTGGTGCCCAGCCGGTCGCCGATGAGCGTGCCGTCCTTGATCTTGCCGTAGCCGTTGGCCACGTACACGTCCCCCTGCTGGAGCATGTCGATGGGCCAGGTGTTGGGCGGGCCCGACCGGCCGTCCTCGGCGCCCTGCGCGTCGATGTACTGCTGCACGTCCGGCCGGGCCGGCATGTAGGTCGCGGTCAGGGCGCGCCCGATGATCGGCTCGTCGGGACGGAGAATCTCCCACTCGCCGCCCTCGAAGGCGTGGCCGCCTTCGTACTGGGTGTCGTAGTCGGCCTGGCGCAGCGTCGCCCAGGCCTCCTCCAACGTGACGTGCTGCATCCGCTCCAGGACGTCGTCCGCGACCTGAGGCCGCCCGTCCGGGAAGCGCGGGCCGTCCCACGCGGAGGTCATGGCGACCAGCCGGTCGCGCGGGATCGTTTGCGCCTGCGCCGGCGCCGGCCCGCTGAGGACCAGTACGGCCAGCCCCAGCGCGGCCAGCCCAATCGGGAGATAAATCCACTGCGTACGTGACGTCATGCTGATGGTCTCTTTGTGCTTTGAATTCGGGAGGTCGTAGAAGGACGCCGCTCGTGCCCGTGCCGACACCCGCTCGGCCTCGCTCCTACCATAGGGGGCCGAACGGGTTTTGTGCGTCTGGACAACAGCAGGAAAGAAGGGACCGGCTCGCTCTCTGTCAAGTAAATGGGACAACCGCTCGGCGCCTAATTTCTTTGCGCCGCCGTGCGTCGCGACAAACCGGCCAAGGTCTTCATCACCAGGCAGCGCGGTACCTCTTAGGCCGATCGCTTGCTGACTAGTACCCCGGATTCTGGTCGCTGGCGGAAATGGCGGGATTGCTATCGATTTCGCTCTGCGGGATGGGCAGAAAGCGCCGGATGTTGCTCGCCTCATCGCCGGCCCAGTCCTCCCAAAAGTCCAGCCGCCGGACCTGCGGATAGATAAGCACCTGCTCGCCGGCAAACTCGGAGGCGTACTCATGGTAGAGCGCCTCCAGCGCGCCCTGCTTGCTGGTCATGTCGTACACCGTCGCAATGTCCGGCATGCTGACGCTCGGCCGCTGGCGCACCTGATTCAGCAAACTGACCGCGCTGGGGCTCCCACTTCCAGCCGCCGTGATGTTGCCCAGCTCAATCTGCGCCTCGGCCAGCCCGACCAGCACCTCGGCATAGCGCATCACGTTCATGTTGATGCCGCTCGTGCAGCACGGGTGGCTATCCGACCGGTGGTAGTTCGTGTACTTGCGCCACGACGGGCGCGCTGGGTGCTTGGGCTGATCAGCGGCGACCTCATCGCTCACGCCGCAGGCGTACTCGGAGCTGTTCGGAAACTGATCCGACCCCGGAAGCACAACGTTCTGGCCGTTGTTGTACGTGTCGCAGATCTGATAAAACGACTCGTCCTTGCGCGGATCCCCGTCCTCAAACTCGTTCAGGAGGCGATCATTGATCAGAACGTTGTTCCAATCCAACCAGCCGTACTCCTGCCGGCGCCACGTCTGATCGGCCGTCCCCGGCGAGCCCCAGTTGGAGCCGGCCGTGTTCTCCGAAAACTGCACCTCGAAGACGGATTCGTCGTTGTTCTCGGTCTCTTCGCGGAAGTTATCGAAGTACTCTTCCATCAAGCGGTACTCCCCCAGATCGATGACGGCCTGGAACGCAGCACGCGCCGCTTCCCACTCGCCCCGCATGAGTTGCACGCGGCCTTCGAGCGCCAAGGCGGCCCCGCGGGGCGCCCGCCCCAGCATGGTGCTCGCCATCTCCGATTTCCGCGGGAGGTTGTTCGCGGCGAACTCCAGATCGCTCAGGATGAGGGCGTAGACCTCGGACGCCGGCGCCCGCGGCTCCCCGCCCACCTCATTCTTTACGTTTTCGAGCAGCGGGACGTCGCCCCAAAGCGATACGAGCTGGAAGTAGT
>JAAAPH010000392.1 GCA_009908415.1 Bacteroidota bacterium | reverse complement strand
GCGCACTCGGGCCTCATCCGTGCCGACTGCTGTGAAGAAGAGGCGTGCGAGGCGGTCGACGCAGGCGGCATGTTGGCTGCCAATGGGCGACATGACGTAGATCTGGCCGTCGATGAGTTCGACGGGGTCGTCCTCGCCAAGGATGCCCGCTTCCGCCATGCGGTGATACTCACTCACCGTAAACCGGCGCGTCGTGGGCGGCTGCGCTGTCGTCGATACACTCATCCCATTCGACCATCGTCAATCGACAGTCCCAAATCGTTTAGACGTGCTTCTCGGCATGGTAGCTGGAGCGCGTGAGCGGGCTGCTCTCCACGTGCTCGATGCCCTTCGCCTCGCCGACTTCCTTGTACCAGTTGAAGACGTCCGGGTGCACCCACTCCTCGACGGGCAGGTGCATGTCGGTCGGCTGCATGTACTGGCCGATCGTCATGACGTCGAGGCCGATCGCGACGAAGTCGTCCATGAGCTCCAGCACCTCGTCTTCGGATTCGCCGAGGCCCACCATGATGCCGCTCTTCGTGCGCAGGCCGTCCTCCTTGGCCCAGCGCAGCACGTCGAGCGAGCGCTGGTAATCGGCCTGTGGGCGGACGCGGCGATAGAGGCGGGGGACCGTCTCCACGTTATGGTTGAAGATGTCCGGCCGCGCGTCGAAGACGATCTGGCAGGCCGCGCGGATGCCGCGAAAGTCGGGCGTGAGCACCTCACAGGTGGCCCCGAGGTCGTGGATCCGCTCGATCGTTTCGGCGAAGATCGGGGCGCCGCCGTCCTCGCGCTCGTCGCGGTTCACACTGGTGATGACGGCGTGCTGGACGCCCATCTTCTCGGCGGCTTCGGCCACGCGGCGCGGCTCGTCCCAGTCGAGGCCTTCATCCGGCCGGCCCGTCTTGATAGCGCAGAAGCCGCAGGAGCGCGTGCAGACGTTCCCCAGAATCATGAACGTGGCCGTGCCGGCGCTCCAGCACTCGCCCATGTTGGGGCAGTTCGCGCTCTCGCAGACCGTGTGCAGGTCGTACTCGTCGACGAGGCTGCGCACTTTTTTAAACTCCTTGCCATGCGGGAGCTTTACGCGCAGCCAGTCGGGGCGGCGGCCCTTTCTGTTCTTGTTGGTGTTGTCGACAACCGGGAGTTCGAAGAAGCCGGGGTCGCCGTCGCCAGCGGCCAGCTCTTCCTTCTCCACCGACTGCAGTTCGATGTCGCCAGGGGTGCGGGGGGACTTCTTGGTAGGCATGCTCTCAGAGCTGCTTCAGAAAAAGGAGAGACGCGCGGACAGCGCCGCGGCGCATCAGGATGAGACTGTACGAGGGAGCCAGGGGGGCGTTCCTCTCATAGCGCCCGGTGCCGTCGCGCGATCGGGCCAACAGAGGCCGTCACGCACCGTCGAGCGAATGGCGGATGAACGGGAGGTTGCGATTGAGTGAAGACATTGTGCACCATGTAGGGCGCCCGGCCCGGTAGGATGCACGCCCCACCACGCTGCACAAACGAACCCCCCCGCTCCGATGACCCTTCGCTCCGTGTGTTTACCTGCGATCCTGTTCCTTGCCGTGCTCCTGGCCGGGTGCGGCGGGGCGGAGTCTGCTGACCTCGTTCTGCGCAACGGTACGCTCGTGACCGTCGACGACGCGCAGCCGGGGGCTGAGGCGCTCGCTGTGGTGGGCGATCGCATCGTGGCCGTCGGCAGCAACGCGGAGATCGACGCGTACGTGGACCCTGAGACGGAGGTGATCGACCTTGACGGGAAGCTGGCCGTTCCTGGCTTCATCGAGGGACATGGGCACTTTATGAGCCTTGGCGACGCGCAGACAATCCTCGACCTTACGCAGGCGGAGACGTGGGAGGACATCGTACAGATGGTGGCCGCGGCCGCTGACGCGGCTGAGCCGGGCACATGGATCCGCGGACGCGGCTGGCACCAGGAGAAGTGGACGGTGCCGCCGTCGCCGCGCGTCGAAGGCACGCCGGTGCACGACGGGCTGAGCGCCGTCTCGCCCGACCACCCCGTCCTGCTAAAGCACGCGAGCGGTCACGCATCGTTCGTGAACGCCGCCGCGCTGGAGGCCGCTGGCATCACCGCTGATACGGAGGCACCGCCCGGCGGTGAGATCGTGCGCACCGCCGACGGCCGGCCGACCGGCATGCTGCGAGAAAACGCGCAGGACGCCGTCGAAGCGGCCTTCGCCGCGTCGCAATCGGACCGCACCGCCGAGGAGGTCGCGCAGGCCGCGCGGGAGCGGATCCGGCTCGCCGGTGAAGAGGCGCTCTCGAAGGGCGTGACCTCGTTCCACGACGCGGGCTCGTCGTTCGAGCAGATCGACCGATTCAAGCAGGCGGCTGAGGCGGGCGACCTGCCGCTCCGCCTGTACGTGATGGTCCGCTACGAGTCAAACGAGGCCATGGACGCGCAGCTGCCGGCCTACCGGATGGTCGGCCACGCGGACCACCACCTCACCGTGCGCTCCATCAAGCGCCAGATCGACGGGGCGCTCGGCGCGCACGGCGCGTGGCTCTTGACGCCGTACGACGACCTGCCGCAGAGCGCGGGGCTCAACCTGGAGCCCATCGACGAGATCGCACGCACGGCCGAGATCGCGCTCAAGCACGGCTTCCAGCTCAACACGCACGCCATCGGCGACCGCGCGAACCGCGAGGTGCTCGACCTCTACGAAGCCGCCTTCCGCGCGCGGCTCGACGACCCGACGCAGAACGACCTGCGCTGGCGCATCGAGCACGCCCAGCACCTGCACCCGGACGATATCCCGCGATTCGGTGCGCTCAACGTCATCGCCGCCATGCAAGCCATCCACTGCACCTCCGACGCGCCGTATGTCGTGGACCGGCTCGGCGAGGAGCGCGCTGCGGCCGGGGCGTACATGTGGAAGGACCTGTGGGAGACGGGCGCCCTCGTTACCAACGGCACGGACGCGCCCGTCGAGGACGTCGACCCCATTGCCAGCTTCTACGCTACGGTGACGCGCCGCCTCGATGACGGCTCGACGTTCTACCCGGCACAGGCGCTCACGCGCGAGCAGGCGCTGGCCTCGTACACCCTCAACAATGCCGTCGCCGCGTTCGAGGAGGACCTCAAGGGATCGCTCTCGCCGGGCAAGCTGGCCGACATCGCCGTGCTCTCGGCCAACATCATGACGGTGCCCGCCGAGGAGATTCCGAGCGCCGAGGTCACGCACACCATCCTCGGCGGCGAGGTCGTGTACCGGCGCGGCGTCGAGTGAGTCGCGGCCTCGGCACAGGCCGCGGGCCGGGACGCCGGGAGGCAGAACGGCATTCGCCCGGAAGAATTAGCGGGAGATACGCGGCCTGAAATCCGTTCGTGCGAAACGTAGATCGCACTGGGGAATATCTTCATCAGGGCATGTAGGACGGGGAAAGCTGACCGCAAAACGTGCCGCTCACTTCCTTCTACGAATCAGACGTACCGCGCCGATGGAAACCATCCATCCCAACTCGATTCGCCCCGACAACGTCCGCGACGTGCTGTCCGAGCATATCCTCACCAAAGGCATGATGCCGATGGTGCTCGACATGGACGCGAGCCAGGGCGTCCACCTCCACGATGCGGAAACCGGCCGCACCTACGTCGACCTCTTCGGCTTCTACGCCTCCAGTCCGCTGGGAATGAACCATCCGGCGCTGACCGACGACGAAGAATTCATGGAGCGGCTGACGGACGCGGCCATCAACAAGGTGACCAACTCCGACGTCATCACCGAGCACATGGGGCGGTTCGTGCAGACGTTCGACCGGGTTGGCATCCCCGAGTATTTGCCATACACATTCTTTATCTCGGGCGGGGCCCTCGCCGTGGAAAACGCGCTCAAGACGGCGTTCGACTGGAAGGTGCGCAAGAACTACGAGAAGGGCTATCGGCGCGAGGTCGGCCATCAGGTGCTTCACTTCGACCAGGCGTTTCATGGGCGGACGGGCTACACGCTCTCGCTCACGAACACGGCCGACCCGCGGAAGACGATGCACTTCCCGAAATTCGACTGGCCGCGCATCACGAATCCGAAAGTGCACTTTCCGCTGGATGCCGACGAAAAGGAGCGCGTCCGCGAGCAGGAGGAGCGGGCACTTCAGCAGGCCAAGCGCTACTTTCACGAACGGGCCGATCAGATCGCATGCGTCATCCTGGAACCCATCCAGGGCGAGGGGGGCGACAATCACTTCCGGCCCGAGTTCCTCCACGCGCTGAAGGCACTGGCCCACGAAAACGATGCGCTCCTCATCTTCGACGAGGTGCAGAGCGGCGTCGGCATCACGGGCGAATTCTGGGCGCACCAGGCGCTCGGCGTGAAGCCGGACATCATCGCCTTCGGCAAGAAGACGCAGGTGTGCGGCATCCTAGCCGGCCGCAAGCTCGACGAGGTGGATGACCACGTCTTTCAGATGCCGAGCCGGATCAACTCCACGTGGGGCGGCAACCTGGTCGACATGGTACGCTTCGACCGCATCCTCGAAATCATCGAGGACAACGACCTGGTGCGCCACGCCGGCCGGGTGGGGAACCACCTGCAGGACCGTCTGCACGCGCTGGCCAGTGACTTCCCGATGATCACGAACGTCCGCGGGCGGGGGCTCATGTGCGCCTTCGACCTGCCGACGCCCCACCTGCGCGACCGGCTCAAAGAACGTACGTTTGACGAAGGCGCCATCGTCCTCGGCTGCGGCGACCGCTCGATTCGGTTCCGTTCGCCGCTCACCATCACCGAGGACGACGTCGATGAGGGCGTGGCCTGCATCCGCCGCGCCGCGTCCACCGTGGCCCGCGAGCAGCACGGCACGGCCAACGGATCGATGGCGGGCTGACGCAACCGAACGACGCGCGGCGTCGATTCGAACCGAACGCCAGGTGGCGCTGGCCTCGATTTTGCGCATGCCTCTCACGAACGAGCGTGCGCCCATGTCGAGGACAGCAGGATGCCCAATTACACCGAAACGAACGCAGCATCGTCCTGGACCGTCGCCTGGCAAGGAATCCCGTGGGGGCTGGTTACAGGGCTTCTCCTTGGCTTGGTGGCCCCGGAGCCCGGATGGGGGCAGCAGGCGCCGCGGCCGGTGGATCGTCCGGTCTGCGTGCTCCCGGAGGCGCCGTTCCAGGGCAAGAAAATACGCCCGGCCCCGGAAAAAAGTGCGCGGCCGAAGACGGCCACAATCACCGTGAACTACCGGTCCGGGGGAAGTATCTACGGATATAGTTGTAGTGCGTGGCCACAAGATGCGAAGGACGCGTTCGGGCGGGCCGTAAGCACGTGGGAAGGGCTGATCGACGCGGGGCATCCCATTGCGATGGACGCGTGCTGGAGTACGGCGCTCCCCAGCGGCACGCTCGGCTCCGCGGGGCCCGTGACCCTGCACCACAGCTCCAGCTTCACCGGGGCTCCGAAGTCGGGCACATGGTACCCCGTGGCACTCGCCAATTCGATGGAGGGTGCCGATCTCAATGGCAGTAGCAACGCGGAGATTCAAGCCGTCTTTAATGCCAATAAGTCGGATTGGTACTTTGGGGCGGACCCGGGTGCCGTGAGCGCAGGAGAGCACGACTTCGAAACGGTGGTTCTGCACGAGATCGGACACGGCCTCGGCTTCACCGGGTCGGCCAATGTGGATGATGGAGCGGGCGACGACGAGTGCCGCGGAACGGCCGATGAGGGCTGCCTGGGCATTGGAAGCCCCGAGGGGCCTGCGGCGTACGACCACTTCGTCGAGGAGGACGCGGCCGTGAGCCTCCTTAACTACACCGACCCCTCGGCCGACTTGGGCACTGTGCTGACGGGAGGAACGACGAGTGGGGGTGGGGGCGGGTTGTTCTTCAACGGGAGTGCCGTGGTGGCCGCCAATGGGGGTGTGGCTGCGCTGTATGCCCCCTCGACATGGACAGCGGGATCCAGTTTCTCGCACTGGGATCAGACCGCATTTCCGGATGAGTTAATGAAGCCTCAACTCCCACGGGGTCAGGCGCTCCGCGACCCTCAGCTCGCACTTTCTTTGTTGCAAGACCTGGGCTGGAATCAGACGATCCCGGTCGAATGGGTCGCGTTCGATGCCGTGACTGCGCAGGGCGACGTGATGCTCACCTGGCAGACGGCCAGCGAGACGGCCAACGCGGGCTTCCGCATCGAGCACCGACCGCGCGGCGACGGGGCCTTCGCCGTTCTTGACTTTGTGGACGGGGCGGGTACCACGACCGAGCCGCAGTCGTACCGCTACCGGGTGAAGGGCCTCCCCCCGGGCGCATACGATTTTCGGCTGAAGCAGATCGATACCGATGGTACGGCGTGGTACAGCCCTACGGTAGAAGCTACCGTTGCCCTGGAGGCCCCGTATCGCCTCAGCCCGGTTTACCCCAATCCCATGCGCACTGCTGCGCGACTTAAGCTTCGGGTGCGTGAGGCGCAGCCCGTGTACGCAGCGGCGTACAACGCGCTGGGTCGGCGGGTCCAGACGCTGCACGCCGGCCCCGTGGCGGCGCATGCGGCCGTAGAGATGACGCTCCGGGCGGAGCAGTTGCCCAGTGGGGTGTATTTCGTGCGCGTGGAAGGGAAGACCTTTTCCGCTGCGCGTCGCGTTACACTGGTCCGATAAGCGCGTACGCGCTCGACCGATCACGATGACTCGCGATCACGATGACTCGTTCTGATGGCTTACCTCGTACGGCTGAAAGGGGCTCTAGCGGGCGGCTCATCGCAGGCCTGGTCGTGTTGACCCTACTGCCCCTCCTGCTCGGTGTAGCGCGGGACGCAGCCGCGCAGGCCGTCGATTCGGAGGTGCGGCAGCGTGCCCTCGAAGCGTTCCACGGGCCGGACCGGGAAGGCAAGGACGGCCCCCTCGCGAAGGCCGGGTTCGATCTCGCGCTGCTTCATTACGAATGGGTGGCCTATCGAAAGCAGGGGGCGGAGGCGGCGTTTGAGCCGAGCGGCTCGCTCCCCGTGCATGGCGAGCGCGTGACCATCGATGCGACCGCCGCACAGCGCCCCTCAGCCCTGCGTGATAGCTTGGAGGCGTTGGGGCTGACCGGCAGCGCACAGGCCGGGCCGGTCATCTCCGGTCGGCTCCCCATCGCGGCGATTCCGAAGGCCGCCCAACTGACGATCCTGCGCGCCATGCGTCCCGCTCGCGCCCGAACGCACACCGGAAATTGGTCGACGTTGGACACGATGGCCGTGGGAAAAATATCAGGAGGGTAAAGTGTCCTCGTCGCCAGTCTCATCAAGCGAACCGTGGATATGGGGCGGGGCGATAGTGGCGGTGGCAGGATGGTTGTTCCTGTATCGGCGCTGGCCGTGAGCTCAGCTACAGAGCGCTCATCGGTTGCTCTCAGCATACAGCCTTCTCATTTCTCACCGATGGGAGGCGTATGTACAACGCCACTGTTTCAGAATTACCCATTCCGGCATGGTTGGGAATATCTCTCGTTCGGGTCGTATTCACTTGGCACTGCTCGTTGTGGCTCTGACTGGAGCCGGTGTTCTTCACATCGTGCACGCGCAGACACAGGAGGGAGTACCCCACATGTACCCGCAGGCTGTCATCGATTTCCATGAGCCCGACCCGCCCGGAAAGGAATGGCCTCTGTCCAAGATGGGAGGCGGACTTGCACAGCTGTACCATGCACGGCAGATGCATAAGGCGTCAGGGGGTAAGCCGTCGCGTATTTCCAAAGATCCGCTGCTGCCGGCACAAAATGGTTACGTGACCATAGATGCCATAGCGGATCGCGACGCCGCCGCTCTCTTGCAGGAACTCAAGCAACTTGGGCTCAAAAACGGAGCCCGCGCCGGGCGAGTGGTGTCCGGCCGCCTGCCCATCGCCGCGATCCCCGAGGCCGCCGCCCTCACCGACCTCCGCTTTGCCCGCCCGGCCCGAGCGATGACCTTTACGGGTAGCACTACGTCGCAGGGGGACCTGGCAACGAGCGCGTCTCTTGCTAGAGGGCAACTCAGTCTAGATGGAAGTGGGGTTACAGTAGGCGTGATGTCCGACAGCTATGATAACTTGGGGGGAGCATCGACCGGAATATCAAGTAGCGACCTACCGGGGACGGGGAATCAAGAGGGGCGAATGACCCCTGTCAATGTGGTCAAGGATTCCACTGGAGGAAAAACGAACGATGAGGGGCGAGTCATGCTAGAAATCATCCATGATCTAGCACCGGGGGCCAAACTTGCGTTTCACACCGCGCTTGGCGGGCAGGCAAGCATGGTGCAGGGGATTCGCGACTTGGCCGATGCCGGGGCGGATATCATCGTGGACGACGTGCTGTATTTCGCAGAGCCCATGTTTCAGGACGGCATCATCGCTCAAGTGATCGACAGTGTGAAGAGTGAGGGAGTAGCCTACTTCTCAGCGGCAGGAAACTTCGCTGATCAGTCGTGGGAAACTGGAATGTCAGGTTTCGAAAGCTCAGCGAGTACGGGTCCAAGCGGTGGCGACCTTCATGACTTCGACACCGGTTCCTCAGATGATCCATATCAAACCATGGAGGTGACAGTCAACCAAGACGACAGCCTTACAATCATCTTTAACTGGAGCGAGCCTTACGCATCCGCCAGTGGAGGAAGCGGAGCGGGGTCGGGAAGTGACATCGACATTTTTATTGCCGATATGAATGGCACGGTACTCCGGCAGACCGTTGACGATAACACAGGGGGGGACCCCATTGAGATTCTGGACTTCTACAACGATGGATCCTACGATACGGATGGAGATGGGAACGACGGTGATACCCAGTTCCAATTTGGAATCGAACTGGTTTCCGGGGGTGCACCTGATAAGATGAAGTACGTATTTGTAGGGAATGGAGGACCGCAAGAGTATCAAACCAACAGTGCGACACTGTATGGACACGCCAATGCACGCGGAGCTGAAGCGGTGGCGGCGGTTTCTTTCAGTGGAGCCAATGGTCCCCGGGACTACACAGCACTTGGGGGGACGCCAATTCTCTTCTACAACGATGGCACGCCACGACAACAGGATGCCTCGCGCCAAAAGCCCGGGATTGCTGCACCGGACTGTGTGAACAACACGTTTTTCGGAAGAGACGATTTAATCGTCAACGATAGCGATTCTGATCCAAACTTTTGCGGGACCTCCGCAGCAGCTCCTCATGCAGCCGCAGTAGCCGCGCTTATGCTTGAAAATCGTCCAGGTTTAAACGTAGACCAGTTGTATGGTGAACTGCGTAGTACTGCGCAGGATGTCGGCATTGGAGGGGTCGATGATTTCACAGGAGCAGGGCTTATCCAGGCCGACCAGGCCGCCCTGCCCGTTGAGCTCGTGGCGTTCGACGCCGTAACGGATGGGCGGGATATCGTACTGACCTGGCAGACGGCCACCGAGACGAACAATGCGGGCTTCCGCGTGGAAAAACGCCAGGCCCAGGGCGCGTTTGAGCGCGTTGCGTTTGTACCGGGGGCCGGCACCACCACGGAGACGCAGACGTACCAGCACCGCCTCGCCGATCTGGCGCCGGGGACGTACGCGTTCCGCCTGCAGCAGGTCGACACCGACGGTACGGTGCATCCGAGCCCCGTCGTCGAAGCAACCCTTGCCCTGGAGGATGCGTATCAGCTCAGCACCGTGTATCCGAACCCGGTGCAAACGACGGCCGCGCTGGAGCTTCTCGTGCGCGAACCGCAAACGGTACGGGCCGTCGTCTATGACGCCATCGGCCGGCAGGTGCAGGTGCTCCACGATGGTCCGGTCGCGCCTCATGAGCCGGTCCCACTCACGCTGGGGGCTGATAAGCTGCCTAGCGGTTTGTACCTTATCCACATACACGGTGAAGCCTTCTCCGCCACGCGCCGGGCCACCGTCGTGCGCTGATGCCGCCCGCGCCCTATCGGTTCCCGCTTGTCTATGATGTTTGCCTGCGCTGCAACCCTCTGTGCCGCCTCGTTCTCGTTTCTGCCCGCGCGCCCGGGCGCACCCGCACTGGCCTTGCTGCTGTTGGTTGCCGGCTGGGGCCTTGCCCCGGCGAACGCCCAGCCGGTGCCCGACCGGCCCCGGATTGTCGACTATCGCCCGATCGCCGCGAAAGCGCTGCCGCGGCCCGGGGACATCTGCACGCTCCATCCGGGCTCGATGCGTGCCAAGACGCAGATCCTTCCGGCACTACC
>JAAAPH010000194.1 GCA_009908415.1 Bacteroidota bacterium | reverse complement strand
GAACAAGGTGCTGCCGACGATCCTCTCGCGGTGCCAGCGCTTCGACTTCCGCCGGATTCCGGTGCCGGAGGTCGTCGACCGCCTCCGTGAAATCTGCGCAACCGAGGACATCACGGCCGATGAGGAATCGCTCATGCTGATCGCGCGCAAGGGCGACGGCGCGCTTCGCGACGCGCTCTCGGCGTTCGACCAAGCCGTGTCGCTCTGCGGTACGAACCTGGAATATGGCGACCTCGCACAGGCGATGGGGGTAGTGGATCTCGACCTGTTCTTCCGGCTCACCGACCACGTCACCAACCAGAACAGCGCAGGCGTACTGAAGCTCGTCGAGCACGTTGTGCGTGAGGGGTATGACCTCCAGGAGTTCGTGACCGGCCTGGCCGAGCACCTGCGCAACCTGCTCGTGGCGCGTTCGCTGGAGGACGACGCACGCGCTCATCGAGGCGGCCGAGGCCACCCGCCGGCGCTATGCCGAGGCCAGCCGGCAGTTCTCCGAATCCGACCTGCTACGCCTGCTTATGATTGTGGGCGACGCCGAAGAGGCCATCAAAAGCAGCTCGCAGCCCCGCCTCAAGCTGGAGATGGCCCTTCTCAAGATGGCCGCCCTCACGCGCTCGGTCGACCTGCGGACCGCCCTCACGAAAATCGACCGGCTGGAGCAGATGGTCGAAGACGGCGCGCTGCCAGCCGACCTCTCCGGTGACACCGCATCGCCCGCCCCCGCATCGAGCGATGGAGTATCGAGCGATGGAGTATCGAGCGATGGGGGATCGAGCGACCCAGCCCCCCCGGCCAACGGGCCGAACACGACGGCCGAGCCGCCGGCGGACTACGCCCCGCCTGCCTCCTCTGGCGCCCCGTCCTCGGCCACGGCCGACGCATCTGCTCATGCATCGACCGACGCCGCTTCCCCGGCCGCCTCGGAGCCCGCTCCAACGGCCGAGCGGAGCGTACCTTCCGCGTCGGCGGACACGGACGCCGACGAACCGGCCGCCGTTTCCGCCCCGAGCGACGCAACGGAGGAGCCGGACCCGGACGAGGACCCGGACGATAGCGAGGATACGCCTCCCGAGATGGACGCCAGCCCGCCGTCCGAACCGTCCGATGCACCATCGGAGCCTGCCTCCGAAGAGCCTGCCTCCGATCCCCCTTCTCCCCAAACTGGCTACCGCGACCTCTTCGGCAAGCCGGCGCTTCAGAAGAAGGACGAGGCATCCAGCGATCGCCCTTCATCCAGCGGTGCGAGCGGTGCAGCGCCCGAAGACGCGACCGCAGATGCTAACCCTGCCGAATCGCTCTCGACAAGCGACGGCGGAGTTGCGACGGCCCCGCCGCCCCCGACCGCGAGCGACTCGGCGGACGACGATTTTCAGCAACTGACAGCGGTGTGGAGCGACTTCGTCCGGTCCGTCACGCAGGAGCGGATCCGCGTGGGGTCGTGCTTGCAGCACGCTGCCCCCGTCGAGGTGCAGAACGGCACAGCTCGCGTTGCCGTCCCTGACGCCTTTCACCGCCGCCAGTTGAGCGACCACGAGCCTCTGCTGACGGACCATCTTTCCAGCATTTTGGAGCGGTCGGTGGATCAGTTCCGGTTTGTGGTCGAAAAAAACATAAAAAAACATATCCCCGGACAACGCTGGGGAAACTACCCAAGAAAGCGATCCGTACGAGCGCATGCGCACGCTTCGAGAGAAGCATTCCGTCATCGAGATGCTCTTCGATGACTTCGGCGGCGAATTGGTGTGGTAACCGGTGCCCCTGCGCTTTTTCTCTTCTATGAACCCCCTGAATCGACACGGAGTGACCCTTATGGCTAACGGCGGACAGAACATGGGCAACATGTTCAGCAAGATGATGGACATGCAGAATAAGATTTCGGCCGCCCAGGAAGAACTGGCCGACAAGACGACGACAGCTGAGGCCGGCGGCGGCATGGTCAAGGTGACGGCCAACGGCGCCCAGAAGATCACGGCGATCGAGATTGACCCGGATGCCATCGACCCGGATGACCTGGAGCTGCTCGAAGACCTCATCATTGCGGGTGTCAACAAGGCATTGGACGAGGCCAGCGAGATGGCGCAGGATGAGATGCGCAAGTCTATGTCCGGCATGCTGCCTCCCGGTATGGACCTCAGCCAGCTTGGCATGTAAGAGCTCGGGGTGACGGTTAGACGGTTCCAGGTTGTTGCTTCATGGGGGCTCTGGCCACCCACGCCCCTGTAAACCTATCAACTAACTCATGCAGTTTACGTCGGAATCGGTCGAGGCCCTGGTGGAGCAGTTCTCCAAGCTCCCCACCATCGGACGCAAGACAGCCCGGCGCCTCGCGTCGTACGTGCTCAAAATGCCGCGCGAGGAGGTCGAAGAGATTGCTAACGCCCTCCTGGCGGTCAAAGACCTGCCCAATCTGCAGCTCGTCGAAGCGCGACCGCTCCACCATCTGCGTGGTCGAAGAGTCGAATGACGTGCTCGCCTTGGAGCGCACCGGCGAGTATAGCGGCCTGTATCACGTGCTCGGCGGGGTCATCTCCCCGCTGGACGGCATCGGCCCGGACGACTTGCGCATTCGCGAGCTGGCTCAGCGCGTGGACCCCTCTTTTGAGGCGTCTTCTGCCGGCGCGAACGGGCAGGTCGCCGAGCCCGAGGGCGCTTCCCCCAACGGCCCTCCCGATGCTGAGGATACGACACCCGTCGATGAAGTCATCCTCGCCGTCAACCCCAACGTGGAGGGAGACACGACGGCGTATTACATCTCTCAACTTCTGGAGTCCTTCGATGTGCGCGTCAGCCGCATTGCCCGCGGCCTGCCCATCGGGGGTGACCTGGAGTACGCCGACGAAGCGACTCTCGCGCGCGCGCTCGAAGGGCGGGGCGACGCGTAAGCCGTCGACGTTCGCGCCAACCGGTGCCTAGGCGGGTGCCGTTGGCCGGGCAGACCGGGTAACGCAGTGCGGCACGTTATCATTGCGTGGATCCTGCGGCGCGGGTTGAAAAGCGGACGTTTGCATCGTACATAGCCTACGGTCTGCAGGGTCGTCTTCCCGTTTGCTCTTTCATCCCTCCGTTGAGCGCATGCAGCCCGCTCCACGAGGGCCTAATTTTGCACAACCAGCATGAAAATTTCGGTTATCGGTGCGGGCACCATTGGAACAGCCATCGTCCGGGAGCTGTGCGAGCGCACCGATGCAGTCACGCAGGTGCAGGTGTGCGACACGCGGTCGCGTTCCTTGCAGGCACTCCACGAGCGCGTGGATAGCTCCCTGCTCCGCTCCTTCCAGATCGACGCGCGCGACCACAGCGTCCTCGGTCCCATCATCCGAGGGAGCGACTGCGTGGTGAGCTGCGTCCCGCCCGAGCTCAATCCCGAACTGGCCGCCCTGTGCCTCGACCGGGGCATCCACTTCTGCGACCTCGGCGGCAACGACTCCATCGTGCAACAGGAGTTGGACCTGGACGAAAAGGCGCGCGAAAAGTCGGTCTGGATTATCCCCAACTGCGGGCTCGCGCCGGGCCTCGTCAACATTCTGTGCCTTTACGGCGTGGATCAGTTCGATACCGTCGAGGCCGCCCGGCTGCGCGTGGGCGACGTGCCCCTGAACCCCGAGCCGCCGTTTCGCTTCCGCATCTCATGGTCGGCCGAGCGCATCATCGACGACTACACGAACCCGGCGCTCCTCATCGAGAACGGTGAGACCAAAGAGGTAGACGCCCTCTCGCGCGATGAAGAAATTCAATTCGATGCGCCTTTCGGGTCGATGGAAGCGTTCTGCACACAGGGCGGGCTCTCTACACTGACCGATGCGCTGTCCGGTCGTGTCCAGATGCTTGATCACAAGACGATCCGCTGGCCGGGCCACGCGCATCAGATGCGCTTCGTCATCGGGCTCGGCTTCGGCGTCAATCGGAAGATCGACGTGCGCACCCACCTTACCTATCGCGACGTGCTCGTGCGGCGCATGCGCGACCGCCTCGGCGGCCCCCACGCCGATGCCGTGCTGATGCGAGTGCTAGTCCGCGGTGAGAAGGACGGGATGCCCAAGACGCTCGCCTTCGAGATGGTGGAACAGTACGACAAAGCGAGCGACCTCACAGCAATTATGCGGTGTACCAGCGTGCCGACCGTCGAGATCGTCCGCCTTATTGCGCAGAACCAAATGCTTGGCGGCGGTGCGTCGGTGCCCGAACACGTGGTGCCGCGCGACCAGTACTACGAGGCGCTCGTCAAGCAGGGGCTTAACGTGTCTAAGAAGTGGTACGACGGGCACGTGGACGTGACCGACTTAGAGCCGATGCAGCCCTCCGAAACCGCGTCCTAGTCGGCAGCGGCCGACGAGGTGTGGTCATGCACGATGCGCCACCCTGCAGGGCGCCGTTCGAGGAGCAGGGTGAACAACCCGTGCGGTGCGTCGTTAACCCGGTTCAGTTGCCATGCTCCGAAGACAAGCGCTGAGCGTGGAGCCAGCAGTTGCACGTCGAGCCGGTCGAAGGCCAGCGTTCCCATCGCGGCGCGATCGGGGTAGGCGTTGCGATAGCGCTCCAACGCCGCTTGCCAACCGCGATAGACGTCTCCGCCGGACGCGAACCGAAGCGAGTCGGTGCGTGCATAGCCCGTCATGAAGGCTTCGAGGTCGCCCCGATTCCAGGCCTGCACCTGCTCCAGGAGCAGCTAACATAAGACCACCGACCAGGAGGCCGAAGGGCAAAGCAATTTTCATGATTATGGTATTTCTTTTGCGTCGAGGTTCATCGATAATGAGATGCAACAGCTCATGCTATCGCATGAAGCGTTAGACCACCGCGCCACCGGCTCCTTGCTGCGAATATAGGCAATCATTACCTTGATTGATATGCGCGGCCGGGATCCCCGGGCGTGTGGTCGGGTGGAAACACCGTCTCAGTGGTACTTGCTTATCCAATCCGTATCGTCTGCGTATCGGTCTGAACTGGTACAGACTTCGTCCTCGAAGCTAGAGCCCTGACGTGTGCTTTCCGTGCAGTACGGCATGCCGCCGTGGGCTCGCCTCTCAAGATTCTGAACGAGTAGAGGTTGTACCTGATACGTGCAGTCGCCTTCCCCGTCTTATAATGGGCTTACGAAAGCCGCGAGGCGTGCCGTGCCCCTCGGGCTCGGAGCGCTTGCCTGCGCATGCTGCGCGGCGCTGCTGCTGTGGTCCCCCCGCGCATCAGCAGTGCACCCGGTGGGGTCCGCGCCGCCCCTGCTCCGCTCGGTCCTCGCAGACACGATCGAGCAGGATACCACCGAGCAGAACCTCACCGAACAGGACGCAGGGGCCCAGGACACGTTGCGTCCCGCCGCGACGGAGGCGCCGGCCCGACCCGATACGACCACGGCCTTGCTCGATACCACCACGGCCCGGCCCGACACGGCCGTAGCCGATACAGTGCACCCGGTGGGGTCCGCGCCGCCCCTGCTCCGCTCGGTCCTCGCAGACACGATCGAGCAGGATACCACCGAGCAGAACCTCACCGAGCAGAACCTCACCGAGCAGGACGCAGGGGCCCAGGACACGTTGCGTCCCGCCGCGACGGAGGCGCCGACCCGACCCGATACGACCACGGCCTTGCTCGATACCACCACGGTCCGGCCCGACACGGCCGTAGCCGATACAGCGCACCGCGTACGCGAGTACCTTGATCCCTTCTACCGACGCCGCGGCCGGACGCCCTATCGGCGCTCTTCGCCCTTCCTGACGCCGCGCCCAGACCCGTGGGCCGCGTACGACGTGTCGCTCGACTCCACGTCGAACCGCTACCTGGCTCGCCGTTTCAACGACGTCGGGCTGGAGCGGCCGATGGCCATCGACTCCACCACCTTCCGCTCGACGCAGCTGCGATCCAACATCGACGCGAACTGGCAGGCGCTGGCCGATCAGCAGAGCCGACAGCGCAACGCCCGCCAGGGGCTGGGCGTCAACATCGTGGTGCCCGGCGGGCGCCAGAGCGCCTTCTCGACGATCTTCGGGAAGCCCCAGGTCGACTTGCGCGTCAATGGCCAGGCCGACATCAACGCGGGCTTCGACTATCGCAAGAGCGACCAGCAGGTCTCGTTGACGGGCAACGCCAGCCAGGTGGATCCGGACTTCAAGCAGGACCTGCGCCTCGGCATCACCGGCACGATCGGCGACAAGATGCAGGTCGATGTGGACTGGGACACGAACAACCAGTTCGAATACCAGAACCAGGTGAAGCTTCAATACACCGGCTACGAAGACGAGATCGTCCAGAGCATCGAGGCCGGTAACGTCTTTCTCGAAACGCCCTCGACGCTCATCCGTGGCGGCCAGAGCCTGTTTGGCATCAAGAGCGAGTTTCAGCTCGGCAACCTGAGCCTCACCACGGTAGCGAGCCAACAGGAGGGCCAGTCGCAATCACTCTCGATCGAAGGCGGATCTTCGGAGACGACCGAGTTCAATCTAAAACCGACCGAGTACGACGACAACACGCACTTCTTCCTCGGCTACTACTTCCGCAACCGGTGGAATCCGGCGCATGCGCGTCCGCCCAACATCGTGCTGGCCAACGGATTCGAGCGCATCACCGACATCGAGGTGTGGAAGCTACGCACGACGGCCAATCCCGATCAGGAAAACGTGCGCAAGGCGGTGGGCATGGTGGACCTCGGCGAGCCGAGCACCCTGCTCACGCAAGCCGATCAATTTACGGCCACGACGCTACCCAATGCCGATGGCAGCGACGACGGCATCGACCAGTACGACGATCAAGCCGTCGCGACGCTTCGTGACGGCGACAGCCCCACCACGCCGGGCACCTACTTGGAGAACAACGTCGCACAGCCGCTGACGAGCAGCGACTACCAAGTGGGCGACTTCCGCAAGCTGGAGCGCGGGCGCGACTACACGTTTGATGAGGTCCTGGGCTACATCTCGCTGCAACAGCGCCTGCAGGACAATGAGGCGCTAGCCGTCGCGTTTCGGTATCAGGCCAACGGGCGCACCTTCACCGTGGGCGACCTGGCCTCGGAAGCGGGCGGTACGAGCGGCGGGCAGAACGCGGACCGGCTGGTGCTCAAGCTGCTGCGCCCCGCCAACCTGAAACAACCCGGCGCGACGGTCAACCCCGCCGCGTGGTACCTCCAGCTGCGCAATATCTACCGGCTCCCGGGCCGCGGCTTCAACCCCGACAACTTCTCGCTCGACATCCAATACGAGCCGTCGGGGCAGGCGTCGACCACGGCCATCCCGGAGCTCGCCGGACAAACGACGCTCCTCCAACTGCTCGGGCTGGACGGGCTGGATCGCCTCAACCAAGACGGGGCGCCCGCGCCGGACGACGCGTTCGACTACCTGCGCGAGTACACGATTTCGCCCAGCGAGGGCTACCTGATCTTCCCATTTCTCGAACCGTTCGGCCAGCGCCTGGCCGACGTGATCGCCGACAAGAGCGTGCCAAGCGAGCAGCAATTGGAGCTCACCGACCAATTCGTCTTTCGCAGCCTGTACCGCCAGAAGCCCGAGAACGCACGCCTCGATCAGCAGCTCGACATCTACCGCATCGATGGCGAGTACAAGGGCAGCGTCCAAGACTTTTACGACCTGCGCGCGTTTGCGGGGCTGGTCGAGGGCTCGGTGGAGGTGACCGCCGGCGGGACGCCGCTGCAGGAAGGCACCGACTACACGGTGGATTACCAGGGCGGCACGGTGAGCATCACCAATCCGGCGTACCTGACGGCCGGCCGCGACATCCAGATTAATTACGAGCAGAACTCGTTTGCCAACCTCCAGAAGAAGACGCTGCTCGGCGCGCGGGCCAACTACGCGCTCGACGACCGCTTTGCCCTCGGCGCCACGGTGATGCGCCTCAGCCAGCAGTCGCCCATCGACAAGTTTCGGATTGGCGAGGAGCCCATCCAGAACACGATCTGGGGCCTCGACGGCTCGCTCGACCTGGAGCCGCGCTGGCTCACGCGCACGGTGGATGCGCTGCCGCTCGTGCAGACGCGCGCGCAGAGCTCGCTCTCGCTCTCCGGCGAGTTTGCCCAGTTCCGCCCCGGCCACACCACGACCGACGCCTTCAAGCGCGCGCAGGGCCGCCTCCAGGACGAAGGCCGCAACTTTAGCGAGGACGAGCGCAACGGCATCTCGTACATCGACGACTTCGAGGGCTTCGAGAACACCTTCTCCCTGCGCCAGCCGGGCACCTGGCGGCTCAGCGCCCCGCCCGTCTTCACCCGGCGGCATGGCGGCGACGTACCCGGCCTCGCGGACGACTCGCTGCGCACGACGTGGCGCGGGAATTTCGCGTGGTACCAGCTCAACCAAAACATCGTCGACCAGCTGGGCGGCAAGGCCGAGTCGTTCGACGAAGAGGCTGCACGCATCCTGAACATCAACGAGGTCTTCCCGGAGCGCGACGTGAGCGGCGAGCTCGACCGGTCGCTCACCTCGCTCGACCTCTACTTCAACCCGTACCAGCGCGGCCCCTACAACTACACGACGGAACTGGAGGACTTCATCCGTAACCCGAAGGACGTGTGGGGCGGATTCACGCAGCGCATTCCCGAGGGGTACACGGACTTTAACCTGCAGAACGTGGAGTTCGTCGAGTTCATCTTCAAGCCCTTCCCCGAAAATGCACAGCGCGATGCCGGACGCGACGCACGGCTACACCTGGACCTCGGCTCCATCTCGGAAGATGTGATCCCGAACGAGAAGCTGAACACCGAGGACGGCCTCTCGACGACGGGCTTCAGCGAGCGCGACCTCGACCCGTCGTGGGGCCGGCTGCCGGGCGGGCAGGAAAACTCGGCCGTCGACGTCGACGGCGACCGCACCGAGGACCTCGGGCTCGACGGCGTGGTCTCGTACGACGAATCCGCCTATCCCCCGTCCGTCACAGAGTCCGAGCGGTTCCGCACCTTCCTCGACGAGTTGCCGACCGGCGGCGCGGGGCTGTCCGGCGAGCAGGCGAGCAGCGGACGCGGCTCCAAGCCGCGGTGGAGCGTGCACGCCGCGACCCCTCGGGCGATGACTACCGGTACTTCAACGACGACCGCTATTTCGATGACACCGCGCTGTTTCCGAACGGCGCCTCCTTTCAGGAGCGCTTCAGCCGGTGGTACGCGGGCCAAGAGCTCAACTCGTTCGAAGGGCAAAACCGACTGGCACAGGACGTGTCGGTGCGGCGCGGCAACTCGCGGACGCCCGACTCGGAAGACCTCAACTTCAACGCGACGATCGACACCGAGAACAGCTACTTCCAGTACAGCCTCCCGCTCGGGGCCACGGCGCTCGACTCCCTGGCCCGCCCGGGGCGCAGCGATGACTACGTGGTCAGCGAAATCGAGACGCAGGACGGCCGCGGTACGGGATGGTACAAGGTGCGGATTCCGGTGCGCGACTTCACCCAGCGCGTCGGCAACATCCAAGACTTCAGCCTCATCGAGTCAATCCGGTTGTGGACGACGGGCCACGAGGTGCCCATCACGCTCCGCCTCGCCGAGCTGGAGCTCGTGGGCAGCCAGTGGCGCGCCTCCGAGGCCGTGACGGAGGACGACACGCTCATGACGGACGCCACGACCGAGGCGTCGCTCTCGGTCTCCAGCATCAACAACGAAGAAGATGCCGTCTACGAATCGCCGACGGGCGCCATCGTGAGCCAGTCGCGCACGCTACGGGGCGGGCTGCAAAACACCCGCGAGCAAGCCCTCGTGCTCAACGTGACCGACCTGGAAGGTGGGCGCCAGACCGGCGTGTTCAAGACGTACAGCCAGGGCATCGACCTGCTCAAGTACTCCAACCTGCGCATGTTCTTGCACCTGCACGGCGAGCTGGGCGACGGCACGGCGCTGTCGGATCTTGCCGAGACCGAAGGGCGGAAGAAGGTGAAGTTCTTCATGCGCCTGGGCGCCAACGAGACGCAGGACTACTACGAATACGAACAGCCGCTGACGCCTTCGCGCATCACCGCGGGCAGCGCGGAGCTGCTCTGGCGCCCCGAGGAGAACAGCATGAACCTCTTGCTGAGCGCGCTGAACCAGTTGAAGGTGGCCCGCGACCGGGACAGCAGCGCACCGCTCGATAGCGTGTACTGGAACGAAGAAAACGGCCAGCTGAAGCCCGGCTCCCCGGACGCCGAATCATTCGCGCCGCAAGGAGCGCGTCTCGCCATTAAGGGCACGCCGTCGCTGCAGGATATCTCCACGGTCGTCATCGGCATCCGGAATCCCGCACCGCCG
>JAAAPH010000074.1 GCA_009908415.1 Bacteroidota bacterium | reverse complement strand
GCGTCACGCGGCACCGGATCACCTCGGTGCGCTACCAAGAAACGAAGCGGGGCATCACGGTGATCCTCCAACTTGATGGCATCACAGACCGTGGCGATGCAGAAGTGATTGCCAAGCAAAACGTGTATGCCACAGAGGATGCGCTCCCGCCGCTGGACGAGGAGGAGCTCTTCGTGCATGACCTCATCGGGCTGGATGTGGTAACCGAAGACGGAGAAGACATTGGCATGCTTTCGAACGTGCTGCCCATGCCGGCGCACGACATCTACGTGGTGCACCGGCCTGGCCGCGGCGAGCAAATGATCCCGGCCGTCGAAGACTTCATCGTCGCGATCGACCTGGAGGCCGGGCGGATCGTGGTGCGCCCCATCGAAGGACTCCTTGAGTGAGTTTGGGCGTGTGGGAGGAGGACAGAAGGAGCCGTATCCTACTCCTGCAATCCCCACACGCGTACCCCCACACCCAGAATCCATGCGTATCGACCTGATTACGGCACTGCCGGACATTGTGTCGGGGCCGCTGCAGCAGAGCATTCTGCAGCGCGCCGCCGAAAAGGACCTCGTGGACATCCGCGTGCACGACCTGCGCGCGTACGCCACGGACAAGCATCGTCAGATCGACGACTATCCGTTCGGTGGCGGCGCAGGGATGGTCCTCAAGCCCGAGCCGCTCTTTGCCTGCATCGAGTCGATTCAGGATGACGTAGACGCCGCACCCGATGCGGTGATCTATCTCACCCCGGACGGGCAGCAGCTGGAGCAGTCGCTCGCAAACCGGCTTTCCACGAAGGACCACCTGATTCTCATCGCGGGCCACTACAAAGGGATCGATCAGCGGGTGCGCGACGAGCTCGTCACCATGGAAGTCTCGATTGGCGACTTTGTGCTGAGCGGCGGTGAACTTCCCGCCTTGGTGCTCGTTGATGCGGTCGTGCGTTTGATCCCGGGCGTCCTCGGCGATGCGTCGTCGGCGCTCACGGATTCGTTTCAGGATGGCCTGCTCGACGCGCCGGTTTATACGCGGCCGGCCGAGTTTCGCGGGCTCTCCGTGCCGGCCGTATTGCGGTCCGGCAACCACCGGCGCATCGACGCATGGCGGGACGAACAGCGCATCGAAAAAACGAAAGCGCGGCGGCCGGATCTGCTAGAGGTGGGCTCCCGCTAAACGACCGCATGATAAGGCTGTGACGCGCAGCCCCGTGCGGCGATTGACTATGCGTATTGACTATCTATCATCTACTTGGACGAGGTACTGACATGGCGACTGATCTTCTGAACGTTGTTGAAGCCACGCAATACCGCGACGACCTGCCCGACTTTGAATCCGGCGACACCGTCAACGTGCACCTGCGCGTGGTCGAGGGGGAGAAGGAGCGCATCCAGCAGTTTGAGGGCGTCGTCCTCAGCACGAACGGCGCCGGGTCTGGGCGCACGTTCACCGTGCGGAAGGTCTCGGGCGGCATCGGCGTGGAGCGCATTTTCCCGTTGCACTCACCGCGCATCGCACAGATCGATGTGCGGCGGCGCGGCCGCGTACGGCGCTCGAAGCTGTACTACCTGCGCGACCTGAGCGGCAAGGCGGCCCGGATCAAGGAGCGCCTGCGTCAATAAGCTGGCGTCTGCCGTTTGCTAAAGGGCCCCCGCCCCCCTAGCGGCTCTTGCTCACCGAATGACGCGGTGCTATGCGATTGGCGATCTGGAACTACCCAGCGGCTGAGTTTCTCGTCTCCGGCTTCACCTCGGGGGCGGTCGCGTCGCCCTTCGAGATCGAGCGGCATCCCCCCGAGGAGTGCGCTGCGCGGTTTGTGCAGGATGAGGTCGACGTGGCCCTCTTGCCCACCACGATGGCGCTGCAAGCGTACGACGACATCGACGCCATTCCGACGGTGGGCCTCGTCTCCTGGAAGTATCCGTACGCGCGTCTCGCATGGAAGGGGGGGCTGCATGACTTCCCCGAAACCATCGCGTACAACCGGCGCCACGCGCAGGAGCAATTCGTCGCGCGGGTCGTCATGCACGAGCACTACAAGGTCGATCCCGAGTTCGTCGCGTACGACGGACGGGCGCCCCACGAGTTAATCGAGATGCCGGAAGAGGCGGCGCTCCTCGTCGGGCCTGATGTGCCCACGCTCCAGGCCGAAGGCTTCTCGATGGACCTCGGACGCGAGTGGTTCGAGCTCACCAACTACCCGATGGTGTGGGGCCTGCTCGTCACCCGGCGCGACCGGGCGGACAACGCGCTGATCGAGAGTGTGATCGATAACGCGAAGGCGGCCGAGGCGCACCGCGACGTGTGGGTGCAGGCGCAGGAGACCCCGGCCAACCTCAACGCGTTTTACAGTGAGGACCTGCGCATTCGCATCGACCGCTTGGGCATCGCGAGCCTCACCGAACTGCGCACGTATCTGTTTTACTACGACGTCATGGACGAAATTCCAGACGTTCCGTTCGCGTCGCGGGAAGAAGACGAGGACGAGGAGGAGAAAAAAGAAGAGTCGTGAACGGATCGCGCAGCGGGCACGACACGGGCTGGCTGCGGCGTCGGAGGCGCGCTACACACACCTAAAACGCGGAGCCGCGCATTGTAGAGGAATGGCTATGGCAAAAGGCATCAAGGTCATCGCGCGCAACCGGAAGGCGCGGCACGAATACGACATCGAAGACACGTTGGAGGCCGGCCTCGCCCTGAAGGGCACCGAGGTGAAGTCGATCCGTGCGGGGCACGTGAGCCTGCAAGAGGCCTACTGCGCGGTGGATCGCCACGGCGAGATGATCGTCCACGGCATGTACATCAAGCCGTACGAGCAGGCCGGGATGCACAACAACCACGAGCCGCGCCGCAATCGCAAGCTGCTCATGCACGCCCACGAGATCCAGAAGTGGGGCCAGGCGGCCGAGCGTGAGGGCTACACCATCGTTCCCCTGCAGCTTCACTTCCGGGACGGCTACGCCAAGCTCAAGATTGGCCTCGCCAAAGGCCGTCAGCTGCACGACAAGCGCCAGGCCATCAAGGAGCGCGAGCAGAAGCGCCGCATGGACGAAGAGATGCGCCGGTACAACCGATAGGATTCAAACTCATCAATTGGCAATTTAGCAATCTGCAATGGAATTCCCCCCTGTTGACGAGCAGTTGGCCCAGCTCCGCCGCGGCACCGAAGAGATACTCCCGGAAGATGCCCTCGTCGAAAAACTCAAGTCCTCCCGCGAAGCGGGCGAACCGCTGATCGTCAAGCTCGGCTGCGACCCGAGCCGGCCCGACCTGCATCTCGGCCACACGGTGGTGCTGCGGAAGCTCCGCCAGTTTCAGGACCTCGGCCACCAGGCGATCCTCATCGTCGGCGATTTCACGGGCATGATCGGCGATCCGACGGGGCGCTCCAAGACGCGCCCGGCGCTGACGCTGGAGGAGACGCGCGAGAATGGCCGCACCTACTTCGAGCAGGCCTCCGCCATCCTCGATCCCGAGAAGACGCGCATCCTGTACAACTCGGAGTGGCTGGAGGCCATGTCGTTCAGCGACGTGATCGAGCTTGCGGGCAAGGTCACGGTTGCGCAGATGCTGGAGCGCGACGACTTCGACAAGCGGTACAGCGCGGGCCAGCCGATCGGCATCCACGAGTTTCTGTACCCGCTCGCGCAGGCGCAGGACTCGGTGCACATTGAGGCGGATGTGGAGCTTGGGGGCACCGATCAGAAGTTCAATCTATTGGTGGGACGTCACTTGCAGCAGGCCGTGGGGCAGGAGCCGCAGGTGTGCCTCACGCTGCCCCTCTTGGAGGGCACCGATGGCTCGGAGAAGATGTCGAAGTCGCTTGACAACGCAATCGGCATTTCGGAGCCGCCGGAGGAGATGTACGGCAAGACGTTGTCCATCCCGGACGATCTGATCTACCGCTACGCCGAGCTCGTCACAGACATCCCGACGGCGGATCTGCCGAAGGTCAAGGCCTTCGCCGAGGCGAACCCGCGGGACGCCAAGCACGAGCTGGCTCACACGATCGTGGCCATGTACCACGGCGAGGAGGCGGCCGACGCGGCGCGCGAGCACTTCGAGCGCACGGTGGTCGAGGGCGAGACGCCGGACGACATCGAGGAGTTTGCGCCGGACGTGAGCGGGGGCGCAGAAATCGGATTGCTCAACCTGATGCGTGCCGCTGGGCTGACGGAGTCGAATAACGAAGGCCGTCGCATGATTAAGCAGAACGCGGTGTCCATTGACGGCGAGAAAGTCAGCGACACGGGGTTGTACATCGACGTGGCTGAGGAGGCACCGTTCGTCCTACAGGTGGGAAAGCGCCGCTACGTGAAAGTCGTCGCCAACGGAAGTGCGTGAGGCGTCAGCGGACGCGGACCACTTGCGTGGTGCGTTCGAACTGCTCGCCCCCTATGCGCACGACGTAGACCCCGCTGCTCAGCCCTTCGCCGAATTGGAATTCGCGCAGCGTATTGGCTGAGATCGAGCCATCGAACAGCCGTTGCACGTGGCGGCCCGTGGCGTCAAACACGTCGACGCGCACGGTCTGCGTCTGGTCGACAGCCACCCCGACGCGCGTGGTCGTCCGGAAGGGATTGGGATAGGCTGCCCGCACCAGCCCGCGGTCATTAAGGATGATGGCATTGCTGCTCGTAGCCGCCAGGGGCGAGGTGTTGCTCGCATTGTCGCGGGCCCGTACTGCGAAGTAGTAGGGCGTGTTGGGACGCAAGCCCGTCACCGTGACGCGCTCGATGCTGCCCGAGGCGTTTGGGGTTGGGACGGTGGGCGCCGGCTGGGCCGTGTCGAACGCCGCGTCGGGTGCGATTGGCGCCGTCGAATACCGCAATTCGTACTGGGATGCCGTCCCCTGGAAGCCGTCGTCGCCCGGCGCCTGCCATTGCAGCGTGACGCCGTTCGCGTCTACATCCGCCACGATGAAATCCGTGATGGGGCCGGGGGGCGTCGTGTCGTTTTCCAGGTTGATTCCGTTGATCGCCGTGGTGCCTGCCCCGAGGGGGTCGAGCCAGTCGCGGAGGCGCGTGGAGGGCGTGGTGCCGCTGTCCCACGCGTAGGCGAGCCGGCCGTACCAGTCGGGGGCGTCGTTGTCCACCGTTGGGTCATCGAGCGAGCAGCCGGCAAAGCCGCCGGATAGGATGCCCACGATGCGCTGATCCGCATCGAATAGGGGGGAGCCCGACGATCCCACTTCGGTCGTGCCCACCTCCCAGTTGCCAACGCGGAGGTGGGTTGGGGCGACCGTCGTACTCGGTTGCAGATATGACGTGACAGTGGTCGCGTCCAAGTCGAAGCTGATGCGCTTTTCTTCCCCGTGGGGATGGTGGATCGACACCGCTTCCGACGTCGTTGGGGCGTCCGTGCGGTCCCAGCCGGCGAAGTACGCGTTGAAGGAAGCGTCGAGCGGCGTGTCGAGTTCGATCAGGGCAAAGTCCGACCCGCGAATGAACGGATCGTATTGGGGTTGCGCGGAGCCGGTCCTGGCGCGGAGGATCGCGCCGGACGAGAACTGGTCGAGGGCCCCGTCGCCTCCGCCGCCGTCTTCATCGGGCGCCCGACAGAAGGAATTTTCGAAATTCCAGTAGACCACCACCGAGGCGGCGTTCTCTTCATCGATGCCGCAGTGATTGGCCGTGAGAAAGTAAGGCGTCTGGTCGAGCGCGGTGTTGTTCACGAGGGCCCCGCTGCAGAGCACCCCGCCGCCCACGGTATAGCGGCCTACAGCGCGGGCCTGGGCGCGCCACGGGGTGGCCTCGTTGCACGCCACATCCACGTTGCAGGCGCCGGACTGCTTGGCCGTGGAGCGTGCCGTGATCGATCGGAAGCCGTGGCTGACGTGGCCCAGTGCGAGCTCCAGCGCGTCGCGCGCGTCGGGTGGAACCGAGACTTCGACCACGATATCGTCGCTGTGGAGGAGGGGCGTCCACAGCTCGCCATGGGCGGCATTGTCGGCTGCCGTAAACGGACCGCGGAGGACCGATTTGTCGGGCGTGTAGACGAAGAGCGTTCCGCCAGCCGGCATGCGATATTGCGTGAAGCCGAGGCTGAGCGACAGGGCGCCTGCCGACTGGAGACGCAGACGCCAGAGCCACGTGCCGTCGTTCAGCTGCTCCCACGTGCCGTCCGTCTCCGGCGACAGCGCAACGCGCATCGGTTCGGCGAAGCGGAGCGGCCCTACGCCGCCGGGCAGCGGGTGCTGAGCCCGCAACGCCGCGTTGTTCGACGTGGGCAGGGCGTGCGTGTCCACGGCTCGTAGCGCGTGCACCGGTGCGCGTTCGGAGCGCGGGCGGGCGTCTTGTGCATGCGCCGGCGCGGCGGCCAGCCACGTGCATACTCCGCTCAGCAGCACAACGAGGAGCCCGCGAAAACGAGAGGACATGAAGGGAGGGCAGACGGTTACTCAGATCGGGAAGCATGCTGCTGGACGCGCTCATCCATGGCCTCCACCCTGGCAACAAGCTCCTGCTTGTAATCCAGCATCTGATCGTGCAACGCCGGGTCACCGGTGGCCAGGATCTGCACGGCCAGCAGCGCGGCATTTTTGGCGCCGTTGATGGCGAGTGAGCCCACCGGAACGCCGCCGGGCATTTGCACGATGGAGAGCAGCGAGTCGAGCCCGTTCAGCTTGCTCGTCTTCACGGGGACGCCCAGCACGGGGAGCGTCGTGCTCGCAGCAATCATGCCGGGCAGATGGGCCGCGCCCCCCGCCCCGGCGATAATCACCTTCAGGCCGCGCTCGTGCGCCGTCTCGGCGTACTCCTGCATCACGGCAGGCGTGCGGTGGGCCGAGAGTACCCGCGTCTCAAACGGCACGTCAAAGGCCGCGAGCGTGTCGGCGGCGTCCTCCATTACCGGCCAGTCCGATTCGCTGCCCATGGCGATGCCGACGAGGGGAGTGTCGATTGATGAATTTCGATTGCCGATTTCAGTCTGCGGGTCGGGCATGTGGGGTAGGTCGGTCGGTTTCAGGTTGGAAGGTTACAGATTGACAATTTTCAATTTCAAATTTCTCATTTTCCTCCCAGCCGTCCGCACGATCGCTCGGCGTCTACGCTCATGGCCGAATGACCCGCAAGCCAAGGACGAAGGGCCTGACCGGTAGCGGGGACGCGCCGTACCAAGGTGCCGTCCCAAGATCACGTGAACAGCTCCTTCACAGGCAGGGACCAGCCGGGTACGACGTCGCCGCCGTCCAGCGTGTCCTCTCCGGTTAGCACAGCAATGTCGTGGCGTGAGCGATAGACGGTGGCCGCCTCTTGGCGTGGGTTGACGACGATGACCATCTGAGTGCCGGCCTCCAGCCATTCGATGACCTTCTCCTCGACCTCCGTGTACGGATCGTTTGGAGAGACGACCTCCACGGCGAGATCGGGCGCGCCGGGCCAGTAGCCATCAGCGATCCCAGTCGCTTCGATGCGTTCGCGGCGTACGAAGGCGGCGTCCGGCGCACGCACCGTGTCTGGATCAGAGGCGAGGAGGAAGCCCGTTTCAGCAGCGAAGACGCGACCCAAATCGTTCGTCTTGACGTGTTGGTTGAGTGCCGTTGCAATGTCAACGGCGATGATTCCGTATCTGCCGCCGGCGGGGGCCATCTTTTTGAGTTCTCCGCGGATGAGTTCATATCGGAACTCGTCGTCCGGCAGGGCAAGCAGTTCGTCGGCCGTCATCGGCTTCGTTCGAGTGTCGGACGGCATGGTCGACCTCCGTGATAAAAGAGCGAATGGTTCGCCGGTTGAGAAGGACAGCAGACGCGCGTTTGTTCCTGCTGGAGCGCTACTACAGCCGGATCTGTCCCGCAGCCTTTTCGGCGCGTTGATAGACGTCGTCGCGGTCCGTGCCGGTGACGGTGACGTGGCCCATCTTGCGGGCAGGGCGCACCTCGGGCTTGTTGTAGAGGTGCACCGTCGCGCCGGGGACCGAGAGCGCGTCGCGGAGTCCCTTCGTGCGCGGCGGCGTGCCTTCGCGGCGGCCCAGCACGTTGACCATCACAGCGACCGGGGCGCGGAGGTCGGTGCGGCCGAGCGGCCAGCCCAGAATCGCCCGCACGTGGTTCTCGAACTGCGACGTGTAGCTTCCCTCGATGGAGTAGTGGCCCGTGTTGTGGGGGCGCGGAGCGAGTTCGTTCACGAGCACCTCGCCGTCCGGCATCTCGAACAGCTCGACGGCCGTGAGGCCGACGCCGTCTACCGCGTCGACAGCCGCCTGGGCGATGCGCTGTGCCTTCTCCGACACCGAGGAATCCATCGCGGCCGGTACGACCACGGCGTGGCAGCGGTGGTTCCGTTGCACGGTGTGGGCCACCGGATAGACCACCTGCTCGCCATCGGGGCGGCGGGCCACTTGCACGGCCAACTCGCGCTCGAACTCCATGAAGGCCTCGACCATGAGCCCGTCGTCATCGGCCAGTTCCCCCCACTGCTCCCGGAGCGCGTCGGGCGACCCGACCGTGGCATTGCCGTAGCCGTCGTAGGAGCCCTCGTACATTTTGAGCACCACGGGGTAGCCCAGCTCTTCGGCCGCCGCGAGCGCGTCGTCTTGGGTGGGACAGCGCCGGAACGGCGGCACGGGCAACCCGGCGTCGGCAAGACGCGTCTTCTGGACGCCTTTGTGGCTGATCATGTCGATCGTCTCGGGGCGAGGCCAGAGGGCAGTGCCGGGCGGAAGCACCTCGGCCATCTCGGCAGCAGGGGCCCACTCGCTCTCGACGGTGATCACGTCGCAGGGCTCCGCAAAAGCGGCCAGCACCTCTCGGTCCGTCCAATCGTCCACGATCGCGTCGGCGTACGGCGCCATCGGGCCGGCCGGCTTCGGCGAGAGCAGGCGTACGTGCACGCCCATGCGGATGGCCGCAGCCGTCATCATCCGGCCGAGCTGTCCGCCCCCCAAGATGCCAATGGTGGGGAAGGCAGCACCGGTCGATGGCATCCGTTCAGCTGGGTCAGCGGGTTGCGTTGTCTCCATCCGGGGTTGTGGGTTGAAGGTTGGGACATTGAAGGTTGGGATGTTGAACGCTTCGGCAGAGGGACGGATAAATACGGCGCCACCTCGATTCTGCGATTCCTCGACTTCTCGATTCTTCTACTCCTCTACGCTCCCATGCTCGATCTCCCCAAGCGCCCAAACCCCCATACTCACTCCTCGTCGTCTTCATCCATGAGCCGTTCGAGCTCTTCCTCGCTCTCGACGAGCACATCGCGCGCCTTGGTGCCCGCGTACGGGCCGACGATGCCGGCGTCTTCGAGTTGGTCGACGATGCGGGCGGCCCGGGTGTAGCCGACGGCCAGCTTGCGCTGGAGCAGGGACACGGACCCCTGCTGGCGCCGGACAATGACGTGGGCGGCTTCTTCGAAGAGGTCATCGGTCCCTTCCACGCCGAGCGTCACGTCGGGGCCGTGCCCGGCGTCTTGAAGCGACGGCAGCGCGTACGGCCCGCGGCCCGGCTGGTCGGTAATGAACGCGTTGATGCGTTCCACCTCGTCGATCGACACGAACGGCCCCTGCAGGCGTTGAATCCGGCTCCCGCTCATGAAGAGCAGGTCGCCGTTGCCCACGAGCCCTTCGGCGCCGATCTGGTCCAGGATGGTGCGCGAGTCGACACGTGAGGCCACTTCGTAGGCAATGCGCGAGGGAAAGTTGGCCTTGATGAGGCCCGTGATGACATCGACCGAGGGCCGCTGCGTCGCGAGCACGAGATGGATACCCACCGCGCGGGCCATCTGTGCGAGGCGGGCGATGGGGCCCTCGATGTCTTTTCCGGCCGTCATGATGAGGTCCGCCAACTCGTCGACCACGACGACGATGTATGGCATGTGGGCGTGACCATCCTCCGGATCCAGATCGCCCTGCTGAAACTTCTTGTTGTACGCGCGGATGCCGCGGACGCTGGCCTTGGAGAGCAGGTCGTAGCGGTTCTCCATTTCCTTCTCGCAACTCTTTAGCACGCCGAGCGCCTGCTCCACGTCCGTCACCACCTCTTCGTCGACGTCTTCCGGCACGGCCAGGAAGTGGTCGCGGAGCGCCGCGTGTTGCTGCAGTTCAATCTTCTTCGGATCGATGACGACGAACTTCAGGTTCGCCGGGTGCGAGGCGTAGATCAGCCCAGTGATGAGGGCGTTGAGTCCGACGGATTTTCCGGAGCCCGTGGCGCCGGCGATAAGCAGGTGCGGCATCTTGGTGAGATCGGAGAGGAAGACCTCGCCCTCGATCGTCTTGCCGATTGGGATGGGCAGCTCCATGTCCGTGTCGCGAAACTTGGCCGTCCCGATGATATCGC
>JAAAPH010000347.1 GCA_009908415.1 Bacteroidota bacterium | reverse complement strand
GGGAATGAGACCACGCCGCTCGTAGTAGCGCACGGTCTGCACATTGACATTCGCCTGAGCGGCGACCTCGCCTGTGGTAAGCGTCTCGGAAGGCATGAGGGGACACTTCGGTCAGTGCGCTGGTGGAGTATCATTCCCCTATACGCCCTATAGTGTGGTATAGGGTTTCGAGGTTCACCAATTTTTAATCCCGCGTCATCCCTTGCGGCGGGCCCGCTTTTCTCTGGATTTCGGATGGCAGACGGCCTAGCCCTCCCCGCGCTTCACTCGCCGATTCGACGGGTCTGCATGCGCTGAAGCAAAACCGGGCCTTGGCCGTCGAGCCGCAGCCCAACGCGGCCGGGCGGTAGCGGCTCGGCGTGGCCGTGCGCGACCATCTCGCTGTTGACGTAACCGCGGACGTGATTGCCGTCGGCGGTCGCGCGCACCGTCAGCCAGCCGTCCGCCTCGAACGAGCCCTCATCCAGCACCGTCTGCTCCCCCTGCCGGACGCGACCGAGTCGAAGAACTCCTCCCGATAGCGCGAGAAAATCGTAGGTCTGTGCGTTCTGGACGTGGTGGACGAGCAGAACGGCTCCTTGGAATTCACTCGGGTCGAGAACGGCCTCGACCTGCACGTCGCCCACCGTGTCAGGCACTACGAACATCAGCTGCCCGGCCTGTTCCATCCGCAACGAGAGCGCCTGCTGGTCCGGACGCACGTCGACGAGCTGCGTGCGGAGCTCCCCGGACGGGTTGCCCATCCACTGCGTGCGTTGTGTCCAGGCGGCCGGTGTGGCGGGCGTCCATGTCCAGCCCTGCGCGCCGGTGACAAAGCCGGTTTGTTGAGGGGGCTGCATGGCCGGCCGATCTGTGGCCTGCTCCACGGCGGCTACGCCGATCCCGTGGCGGTACACGAGCGCGCCGCCGTGGGTGCCCGTCTCCCAGAGTAGCAACAATCCGCCCAGCGCTACCACGGAGAGGACCCCCTGCACGGCCCGATGATCGCGCGTTGCGTCGTACAGGTGAGCGCCCAGTCGGACCAGCGCGTATAGGCCGAAGAACCACATTGTCCACCAGCCGAGATCGGCGTGCTCCGTGAGCAACGATTCGGCCTCCGCCGGCACGCGGACGCCATCGGCCGCCCAAGTGCCGGTGAAATACGTGCCGACGGCCGAGATCCCGCCCAGCACGTACAACCCGATGGACGCCGGCCGCAGCCACGTCCAGCGCCGGACGGCGAAGGCCAGCAAATCCACCCCCACAGCCACGAACAGTAGCGCGAGTGGAAAATGAACAATCAGTGGATGCAGATTCGGGGCCCACTCGGGAAGCATATAGCGCGCGCGGCAACGACAAACAGGAACGACGGTGCGATGCTGTTAGCATACGAACCGTACGCCAATCCGTAAACTGCAGCCACAGGCCTCAGCCTGGCACACGGGCCGAGAGGAGCCCGTACCGGAAAGCCCCCGTCCGAAACGCGATCCACAGGCGGAGCAGGGTGAGCGCGAAGCCGCGGTTTGCCTGTGCATGGTCGAGCAGGTAGCGGCGGTAGTGCGGCCGGCGGACGAGTGCCCGCAGCACGCGCCCGATCACCACGGTCCACGTCCGCTGTACGTTTGTACTGATGTCGTCGTAGCGAACCCGCTCGAACCCCGCCTCCGCCATCCAGCGGCGATACGCGAGCGCCGTGGGAAGGCTCGGGAGCTGGCCTTCGCGGCAGATGGGGCCCAGCAAGAATCGACGCTCCCAGGCCGACGCATCCGGGGCGGCGAGCCAGACGCACGCCGCGAGCCGCCCCCCGGGTCGCAGGACGCGGCATGCCCGGCGGAGTGCCCCCAACTTGTCCTTCATGTGGGCCAAGCTTTCGATGAAGAGCACCGTATCAAACGAGGAGGGCGGCAGCGCGGTCTGAAGCCAGTCTTGCACGAGATAGGTGGGAACGGGGGCATCGGCGGACACGGGTTGCGCCTGCGCGAAGCGATGCTGGTGCGGCGAGAGCGTCACGCCAGTAGCCTGTGCCTGATACGTCGTTGCCAACCACCGGGCTGTGGCGCCGTACCCGCACCCGACGTCGCACACGGCATCTCCCGTGTGGATGTTGGCCGCCTGCGCGACCCGCTCCACGAGTTGCAGCGCGGCCTCCTCGGGCGACTCATCACCGCTCAGCCAGAGGCCGTGATGGACGTGTTCACCCCAGATCTCGCGATAGAAGACGTCCAGCTCATCGTAGTGCCGGGCGACATCCCGACTCTGTATGAGACGACGCGGTGTAATCATGGAGCGAGGTCCCGCAATTTGATGAATCTAGCGTGGATGACTCGCTGTGAAGATACACGACCGCATGCGGCTTTGCCACGATGCGGCCGGCGTGGCGTTGCCCCCCGCGATCTGGTAAACCCCGCTCGTGGTGGGCACAGCAACCCAGCGATTTAGGCGGGCGCCTGCTGGTAGGACCCGTCGGCCGACCGGGCCAGACTGAGCGGCCCAGCGCCATACGTGATCACGAACAGTAACCCCCCCATGATGGAGAGATTTTTCAAGAACATGATCATCTGCGTCTGATCGCCGAAATTCGTGTGGAAGATGAGCGTGGCGGGGATCAGGAAGGCGAAGAGTGCCGCCGCCCCCCACCGCGCGTTGTAGCCCAGGATGACGGACAGACCGCCAAGTATCTCCACGGCAATGGCACCCGCTAGGAAGAAGCTCGTCATTGGCATACCCTGCGAGGCCATGTACTGCTGCGTGCCTTCAAAGCTGCTGATTTTGTTGATGCCGGACATCACGAAGATGAGTCCGAGCAGAATGCGTCCGATGAGGGGAACGTACCTTTTCATGGATCTGGAAGGGACGTGCCATTCGAAGATTGCGTAACAGGAGACAAACACCCCCAACCGTCACAAGCGTTGGGGGCGTGCGCGTTCGAAGGCGCTATCCCAGCTTATAGAACTTCTCGTGGGTCACCTTGCCGTCGTCGTTCCAGGTGCGCACGGCCACCTGCTGCTGATGCACGCGACCGACGCCTTCGAGGGTAAACTCCATGTCCCACTCGGAAAGCGTGACGTTATTCTCCGCGTCGATGCCCACGGCCGTCACTTCGCCCTTGTGGAACTCCTGAAGCGCCCCGACGAACTGCTCCTCATACTCCCGGTTGGCGTCCTTCCCAACGCGCTTCTTGTCGTCCTCTTCCATGACGATGTCGTCGGCATAGAAGTCTTCGAAAGCGCCTAGGATGTCGCCCTGCAGGACGCGGTTGTTCAATTCTTCTTCGAGTTGCTGGAGATTGACACTCATGGTTGGTCCAGGTTGGTGTGGTGAAACAGGTGAATGCAAATCCGGAATCCGTCCGGAGCGGGATGCACGCGGAGGGCCTCTCCAATGTGCACCAATTAAGGATTTTGTGTTGTCACTTTATGCGTTTCAACACGAATAGGGATAAATTTTTTATCTTACGAGTGCGTATCGTATTCGCTGTAGATGCCTTCACAGATTCGGGACAGATGTTCGAGGTCCCGCGCCGCCACACGCTCCCCAAACTTCTCCTGGATGGCCGTGATGTCTGGCTGCATCTCATCCAACAGCGCGAGCCCCTTCTCGGTGATTGTGTGGATCGTCACGCGTCGGTCCTCTTCGCTTCGGGTTCGCCGGACCAGTTCACGGCCAACCAGTTTGTCGGTCAGCCGCGTCACGTCCGGCGAGGGGTCGATCATGCGCTCGATAATGTCGCACCGCGCATGGCCTTCAGGGTGCACCCCGCGGAGAATGCGCAGCACGTTATAGTGACTAAAGTGGATGTCGAAGTCTTGGCAAACCTGCTCGATGTCGCGGCGCACGTGCGCGGCGGCCACGAACAGGTTGAGCATGGCCTCCTGCGCCGGACTATCGAACTCCGTGGTCTGTTTGATGCGCTGCGCAAGGCCGCTCGGCATATTGCTTCGCTCGCGGTGTGTGGGCACACCTCTGCTGCTTAGGAATCGATCGATGGGGCGAAAACCTTCAGCTCACGTATGTGGCCACGCGGCGAACGTCGGGCCAGATGGAGCATGCTTTCTGCAATTTCGTCGCGTGCAATCCACGTGGCGGGGTCGCTGTCGGGCATGGACTGGCGGTTGGCCGGCGTATCCACAACGCCCATGGGGTATACGACCGAGGTACGCACCCCATCTGCGCGTAACTCCGCATGCAGTGACTTGAGATAGGCGGCGACGCTTGCCTTGCCGGCGGCGTACAGTGCCGCACCCGGCGCACCGTCCAATGCGGCGGCCGCAGAAACGCCAAGGACCAGCCCCTCGCCACGCGCTTTCATGGCGGGCAACACAGCGCGCGACGTGTTGAAGAGCGTCACGAAATTGATCTGATGCATCTTGGCCAGATCGTCGGTAGTGGCCTCGTCGGCCGGCTGCATGGCAAACCCTCCGGCAATGTTAAGAAGAACATCAATCGGTCCCGCTTCCTCCTCGATGGATTCGATGGCATGGCGGGCCGCCTCTTCATCGGTGAGGTCCGCGGCAACCGCATGGGCGTCCGGGAAGTCCCGACGCAGTTCGGCAATGCGCTCCTCGGCGTAATCGATTAGCCCCAAACGCCATCCGGCCTTGGCAAAATGCCGCGCAACGACCGAGCCCATGGCGCCAGCTGCTCCCGTAATGGCTACACGACCTTGGTTCATGGCGAACTCTCCTTGTTATTTTGTGTGTTGAAACACGATATATAACAAATCACGTTCCCATACACGCTATGCGGTTTCGGTTTCGTTACAACGGTCCTGGTCCGGTCTTCCGCCGAACGCCGTGGGGTGCGACCGGCATTCGCTCTGTTATCGCGTAATGGTTACTCGGCTCTGCGCGATGAAGGCATCGGGGTACTTGCGTTGCACGAACGCGAGCGCCTCTTCCGCGCGCTCGCGTTCGGCAAAGCTTCCAATCCGCACGCGATAGTACGGCGGGCGGTATGCGATATTGGTGGGCAGTTGTTCGGGAAAGAGCCCCTCAGGAATCTCCGCCCGCTGGCTGATCTGCGTCCACCAGTCACGCGCCTCGGTGCGGCGGCGCTCGGCGGTACTCTTTTCCCGCGACGAGAAGATCTGGATTCGAAACCCTTCCACGACGCGACGCACGCCCTTGCTGGCTTCGCCCCGCATCAGCCGGTCCGGCACGCTGTGTTGAACGTCGAGCTCAGGCTGCGGCGGCTGCACGGCGTACATCGACGGGTTGAACGTCTCGACGGACGCAAGCGTGGTAGTGGGGCTCCGTTCCGGGCGCGTAGGTTCCGTGTCGCGAGGCTGCCCTTCGGTTTGTTGCACCCCGGAGCAGGCGGCAAACAGAAACATCAGCGCCGAACAGACGAGCGCGAGCGTGGGTCGCATAATGGAATCGTGCACAGTACGTAGGTCGGATGGTTCAATAGTCGGTTTCAGAGGTCATGCCCTCCATGATCGATACCCCCCCACTGGCACCAATGCGCGTAGCCCCATGGGCCACCATGCGCTGCACGTCGTCCACGGATCCGACGCCGCCTGCGGCCTTGACGCCGAGGGCCTCGCCCACGATTTGCCGCATGAGCGCGACATCGTGCGCCGTAGCGCCGCCCGATGCAAACCCCGTCGAGGTCTTCACGAAGTCGGCGCCGGCGCGGCGCGCGGCCACGCAGGCCACCGCCTTCTCGGCATCGGTGAGGAGGGCCGTTTCCAGAATGACTTTGACGATTGGAGGCTGCGCGCGGGGGCCTGCTACGTCGTCATGGGCAGCCTCCACCACAGCGCGGATGTCAGCCTCGACGGCCTCCATGTGCCCGCTCTTGAGGCGTCCAATGGGGAGCACCATGTCCACCTCGTCCGCGCCATCCTCAAGGGCCTGCTTCGTCTCGAAGGCCTTGGTCACGGGGTGGTTGGCCCCGTGCGGAAATCCGATCACCGTGCAGACCGCCACGGGTGCGGTTTCAAGCGCGCTGGACGCCAGGGGCACGTAACAAGGATGAACGCAGACCGACGCGAATTCGTATGTGCGCGCCTCGGTACAGAGCTGCTGAATCGCGGCGTCGGTGGCGTCGGGAGCGAGTTGCGTGTGATCGATCAGGCGCGCGACCTCGGGCGGGGCGAGCGACACGCCGTCACGCGGACCGCCCAGGCCGGGGCGGCGCGGTGGGCCGAGCCGGTCGAGGGCCTCGCGGACGTAGGCGTCGGTTGAGGTGCCGGCGTGGGCACTGCGGAGTTGCTCCAGGGCGTCTCTGATTTGATTCGCTTGCATCATACTCGAATCATAGGCAATCCCGTGGCGAGTGGCAACCGCGGCGGCTCCTCGACCCGCACTGCCCCTGCAAACGCCCTACGCGCCTCCCCCACTCACCGGTCGACGACCTCGTCGAGATTGTACCGCTTGCGCTTATCCCAAAGCGTTTTCTTTGAGATGCCCAGGCTATCTGCGATGTCCGCGTAGCTGCTGTCGTTCTCCTCCAGGGTCCGCCGGATATACGCCCGCTCAAGATCCTTGAGCGACCGGCCGAGGGGAAACTGAAACGCATTCCCCATCAGGTATATGGCATCGCCCTGCTCGGGCGTCGACAGCGTCAGATCACTGGCCTGGATGCGGGGGCCCTCCGTGAAAATCATGGCGCGTTCGAGCACGTTGCGCAGTTCGCGCACATTCCCCGGCCATTCGTGCTGAAGCAGTTTCTCACGGGCGCCTTCTGTGAAGCCCTCGACAGAAGCCCCCATGTCCTTGTTGAACTGTTCGATCATCGACTGCGCAATGATGAGGACGTCGTCCCCCATTTGCCGCAGGGGGGGCAGATGGACATTGACCACATTAATACGAAAGTACAGGTCTTTCCGGAATTCCCCCTCCTGGACGCTCTCTTCGAGCTTCGCGTTGGTCGCGCATAGCACACGGACGTCGACGCTCATGTCCTCGACGCCCCCCAGGCGGCGGAAGGTACGGCTCTCCAGAAACGAGAGCAGTTTGGCCTGCAGCGCCATGCTCATCGAATCGATCTCGTCGAGGAACAACGACCCGCCGTCGGCCACCTCGATGAGGCCCTGCTTGGAGTCCCGCGCGTCCGTGAAGGCGCCCTTCTCGTACCCAAACAACTCCGCCTCCAGGAGGTTGTCGGGCAGTGCGGCGCAGTTAATCTCCGTGAAGGCCTTCTTGCTGCGCGGCGAGTTGTAGTGCAGCGTCTTGGCGGCCAGGTTCTTCCCGGTTCCCGTTTCGCCGGAAAACATCACGGTGGTGCTCGGCGCCTCGCTCAACGTATCGATCGTCTCGCGCACCTTGACGACGGCATTGCTCTCCCCCAGGATGCCGTCGATGGGGTAGGCCGCGCGCTGCTTGTCTTTGATCGTTTTCAGCTCCCGCTGGACGTCGTGCATTTCGAGCGCCTTTTTCAAGAGCGCGCGCATCTCTTCCAGGTTAACCGGCTTTTGCAGGTAGTGGAAGGCGCCGTGTTGCATGGCCTCCACGGCGGTCTGCACCGACGAGTGCGCCGTCATTATGATCACCGGGACCGACACGCCACGGTCCTCGAGCACCTCCAGCAGTTCCACCCCACTAAGGTCTGGAAGCATCATGTCGGCAAGAATGACATCGGGACGCTGCGTCTCGTCGCCGAGCCGGTCCAACATGTCGAGCGGATTCATGAACGTCTCGACGGAGTATCCGTCACGCTCAAGAACATTAGAGAATAGATCTCCAATTTTGGGTTCGTCGTCAACGACGAAGACGCGCTTCTTCATGGTGTCCAGATTCAATGGTCAGAGCACAGATGCTCAGGAGGACGGCCGAGGTATGGGTACGGCCGCAGAAGAACAATGGGTCATCTAATGGATGACAGAACAGCAGACAGCACGCAACCGATGCCATGCACTCAGGCCGCACGGCCGGTCCGGGTGGACCAAGATAGTCCGGACCTGCTACAAAACGAAACGTTGCAGAGGTACCACGCTGTAACCCCCGGATTTTTCGGGAATTTTCTACCGACACACGCGTGCAGGAAGTGTGCCGCGTCCATGGATATTGGCTGCGTTTCTTTCTATTTTCGGCGGATCAGGCGGAAACTCTAAGCCTGTTATCGGACAGCCGTTTCGTTTTCTCAATTATTACGATTCTCCCGACCTATTCGCTGTTCATTCCGGTCTCTCTGCACACCCGTTACGTTTTGTCTGCTTTTCACTGCGCTTTGTTGGATCACGGGATGCGGTCCGCCGGCCGACCCCAACGCTTCATCGGCGACTTTTTCCGACGGTCTCGGACGCTCCGTCACGCTGCCCCGTCCTGTTGAGCGTATCGTTACGCTCGCCCCCAACCTGACGGAGATCGTGTTCGCCGCGGGTGCCGGCTCCAAACTCGTGGGCGTCACCACGGCCGACGACTACCCGCCCGCGGTCGATACGCTCGATCGGTTCAGCGCCCTGCCCGTAGATTTTGAAGCCATCACTGCCCTCCGCCCCGACCTCGTGCTGGCCACCGACCAGGTGAATCCCCCTAAAGACGCGGCGACGTTCGCCGCGCTGGACGTGCCCGTCTACTTCTTTTCGTTCACGACGATCGACGACGTGTTGGCTGGCATTCGCACCACGGGCCGACTGCTCGACACCCCCGACGCAGCGACGGCTGCAGCGGACTCCCTTGCGGCATCGATTGATTCGCTCCGCGCTCGAACCGCGGACGTGGACCCGCGGCCTCGTGTGCTCTTCCTCATTGGCGATGAGACGCTGTATGCGTTCGGGGCCCAGAGCTACATCCACACGCTCATCGAACTGGCCGGGGGCCGCAGCATTACGGATGCGCTCGACACCCAGGCGCCCACACTGAGCGAGGAATACGTGCTTACGCGCCAGCCCGATGTCATCATTGGCGCGTTCGGAGCCGACTACGACACGAACCGCCTTCTCGAATTGCACCCGGCCTGGGACGTCGTGCCAGCCATCCAGAACGACCGCGTGTACAGCTTGAATCCGAACCTGCTGCTTCGCCCCGGCCCCCGGCTTGTGGAAGGCGCTTGGCAGATGGCCCACCGGCTGCACCCGGACCGGGTCGGCGCAGCCGATGCTCACCCTGCTCGTTCGACTTCCCGCCGTGCACCATGAGGCGTCTCGCGCTGATCAGTTTGGCACTGGCCGCGGCCCTGGGGTTGTCGGTCGGGGCGTCGGTTACGCTCGGCAGTGAGGCCGTAGGGCTCGGGGACGTATACCGCGTCCTCTGGCATCGTTTGACCGCGGGCGAGACAGCGACGGACCCGGTGGTCTCGCGCATCGTATGGGACCTCCGGCTACCACGCACCCTGCTGGCCCTGCTCGTGGGCGGCGGGCTCTCCATCATCGGTGTGGCTATGCAAACGCTAGTGCGCAACCCCCTCGCTGAGCCGTACATCCTGGGCATATCGAGCGGCGCTACGGCGGGCGCCTCGCTGTTCTACCTGGGCTTTTTGCCGCCCCTCATCTCGCGCGCGCTTACGATGCCGTTTGCGGCGTTTCTGGGGGGGCTCCTGTCCATCACGCTGGTGTACCTCGTCGCCCGCACCAAGACACGCGTGTCGGTGGCGCGCTTGCTGCTGGCCGGCGTCGCCATGTCGGCCCTTATGTCTTCCCTCACGTCGTTCGTGACCTTTTCGTCGCCAGAGCCCGACAAACTGCGGGCCGTGTTATTTTGGTTACTCGGCTCGCTAAGTGGCACCCGCTGGGAGATGCTCCCCATCCCGGCCCTGACCGCCGGGTTCGGCCTCCTCCTCATGATGGGCCTGACCCGTCCGCTCGATGCGCTGCTCGTGGGCGAGGAACCTGCCCACAGCCTGGGAATGCCGGTCGAACTGCTGAAGCGGTTGCTGATCGTCCTCGCGGCGCTGGTGACGGGCACGCTCGTCGCCACCTCCGGCGCCATCGGGTTCGTGGGCCTCATCGTACCCCATGCCGTCCGCCTCACGGTCGGCGTCACCCACCGGCGCCTCGTTCCCCTCAGCTTTGTGGTCGGCGCCCTCTTTCTGCTATGGGCCGACATTGCGGCGCGATCTGTGCTCCCGGGCCAGGAGCTCCCGGTGGGCATCCTGACGGCGCTCTGCGGCGTGCCGTTCTTTCTGGTGCTCCTTCGGACCGGCAATTATCAGTTTGGCTCCCCGTGACGGCTGCCAGAATCTGCCGGGCGTGCTAAACTTTCCGCCGCAGCGCTGCGTAACAGGGATCCTGTGTTTCAATAATTTCTGAAAGCCTTTATGGCTGACTCCTCCCCGACCGTATCGGACGAGCCGTCGACGTGGCCCTCGACGGACGGGTCCGTTTCGCCCCCTGACGCCCGCCCCCAGCAGGTCTCCCTCGATGACATCCGTCGTCCCATCGAAGCCGAGCTGGATGCCTTTCAGGACTACTTCCGCGAGTCCATGCGGTCGGACGTA
>JAAAPH010000079.1 GCA_009908415.1 Bacteroidota bacterium | reverse complement strand
GCACGCCGCCCACTGGACCGGTCACGACATCGTAATCCTTCCCACCGACTCCCCGCCCACTCATGAAAATGATTATCGCCTATTTTCGCCCTCGCATGCGCGACGCCGTCGTGGACCGGCTCCGTAAGATCAACGTGCCCGGGGCCAGCCTGAGTACGGTGGAAGGCTTTGGCCACGAGGCCGGTCCCCACGGCGAGCGCACCTACGACGAGAGCGTCTCGCCCTATGTGACCAAGCTCAAGCTGGAGATCGTCTGCCAAGACGACCGCCTCGACGACATCACGGCGGCCATCGCGGAATACGCGCAGACCGGCCGGCGGGGCGACGGGAAGATTTTCGTGTTGCCGGTCCATCAGGCCACCGACATCCGCACCCAGCGCCACAACGAGGCGGCGCTTTAACCTTCCTGCGGCCTGCGAACAAGCGTGGTGCAAGACGTTCTCGCACGGGACAATGTGACAATCGATCACATGCTCACTGGACTTCTACAGTCTGTACATCGACATGAACTAACCGATCTTTCGGCGCACGACGCCGAGCCATGACCGGCTCTCCTTCCCCGCGGAGCGTCCAATAACCCCGATCTGTATTCCACTACATCCTTCGTGGAGGTATGACCATGACAATCCAACAACACGTTTTGATGACCGCGTTTGCTCTCATGCTGCTCATGGTGGGCACCACGGCTCCGGTCCGCGCTCAACAACAAGGACAGATGCAGCGTCAGATGCAACAGCACATGCAACAAATGCAGGAGCATATGCAGCAGATGACAGGCCTGATGAATCGCACCCATCAAATGGCCCAGCAGATGCAGCAGCAGATGCAGCAGACGCAGAATGAACAGCAGCGCCAGCAGATGCAGCAGATGCAGCGGATGAATGAGCACCTGGGCAACATGGCGGGGCAGATGAAGAACGTCATGGAGGGCTACCAGCTGATGCTGCAAAATCGCGAGATGATGCAAAACCAGGAGATGCAACGCGAGATGACGCAACTGCGCGAGCACATGGACCAGATGGCCGGTCCGCTCGGCGACGCCGTGCAGACGATGGAGCGCCTCACGCAGCGCGTTCGCACCCAACAACCCGGGAGCAACTAATTGCATGCCGAGCCACCCGACACACAGCCCCTGGATCCGTCTTCTCGCGGGGTGGGCCGCCGCCGTGGCTATATGCGCCGCGGCGGCTTGGCCCGCCCAGGGCCAAAGGGTCAACTATTCGGGGTCGCTACAATACGCGACGGGAAGCTACATCTTTGCCGAACGCACGCATTCGGTATACCTCTTCAACGGGCTCGACCTATCGCACGGTCGCTTGCAAGCCGCCGTCTCGCTGCCCATCATTTATCAATCGTCGCCCTGGGTCTCGTACACAGTTGTCGGCAGCGTGCCGTCGGGCGGGCCGCAGCACGGCGCCGTGGGCGGACACGGCTCGGAGGGCGATTTAGGAGGCGGGGGCGGATCGGGCCCCGGTCGCCGGCGCGGCGGGGACCCCATTGTTCTGCCCGATACCTCAACGTATGCGGACCTTGGCGTAGGCGATCCGTCACTCCGGGCCGACCTCACGCTCCTTCGCGGCACGACCGGTCCTACCGTGCGCCTCGCCGGCAGCGCCAAGGCCCCGGTCGCCGACGTGGATCGGGGCTTCGGCACCGGGGCCTGGGATGCCGGCCTCGGCCTCTCCCTTTCGCATCGGCTCGGACGCTGGTTCCTCTTTGGCGAAGCCCTGCACTGGTGGCTCGGCGACATGGACGACCTGACGCTCCAAAACAGCGTCAGCTACAGCGCGTCCCTTGGCCGCGTCTTTCAAAACGGTCGCCTCGGCGTGCTCGCCGCCTTCTCCGGATACACCGAAATTATGGATGCGGCCGCCCCTCCGCTGCAAACGGCCCTCGGACTGAACTATCGGTTCGGCGACGGGGCATACAGCCTCAGCACGACCGCGTCCGCCGGGCTCTCGGAGTCCATGCCCGACGTGTCCCTGTCGCTGGGCTGGCGGGTCACCCTTTGACCCTCACATTTTATCCTCTATCAGCATTGCTTCCCCCTATGACTGCTGCTCACTTCCACCTCGCCCTCAATCACATTCCCCTGCTCGGCATCCTGTTCGGGGCGTTGCTGCTGGCTTATGGCCTGTGGCGGGGATCCAGCGACGTGCAGCAGGCCAGCCTCGGGCTGCTCGCTGTAGCCGGCCTCTCCATTATCGGCGTGTACCTGACGGGCGAGCCCGCCGAGGAGATCGTCGAGGGCCTGGCGGGCGTCTCGCACGACGCCATCGAGGCACATGAAGCACTTGGCACCTACGCGCTCGTCGCAGGCCTGCTGACGGGCTTCGCGTCGATCATCACGCTCGTGCGGGGAACGATCCGCGGCCGGCTGAACCGCGGGTCGGTCGTCCTGACCCTCGTCGTTGCGCTCGCCGCAACGGGCCTCATCGGTTACACGGCCAACCTCGGCGGCAAGATCAGTCACCCCGAACTCCGCACGGAAGCACCGGTCTCGCAATCGGCGGATGGCGAGGATGCTGATGAATCGGACATCGAACACGAATAGCCGGCCCAACAGCCGGGCGACTTCTCATCCCAAATCGTCCTGCCATGAAACGCGTCCTGACCGCCCTTTCCATTGCCGCGCCCCTCATACTATTGGTCGCATCACCCGCCCTGGCTCAGCAGCGGGGCGGGCCCGGTCAACGCGCGAACCGCCTGTTTGACCCGGCCACGATCGAGACGGTAACGGGTGTCATCGCGCGCATCGACAGCGTGCAGTCCCCTCGCGGCCGCTCCGTCGGCCTCCACCTGCAACTGCAGACGGAAGCGATGACCCTGCCCGTGCATCTCGGCCCCAGCTGGTTCTTGGCCGATCAGTCGTTTGTGTTTCAGACAGGCGACTCACTCTCCGTTCGCGGCTCGCGCGTGACGATCGATAACGCCCCGGCGCTCATTGCCGTCGAAGTGCGCCGCAGCGATCAGTCGCTGCGCTTGCGCGACGAATCGGGCCGCCCCCAGTGGCGCCCCCGTCGGCAACGCTGACGCCTCCAGCCTCTCGGCTGCCGCCCCGGCGCCAAGGCCGGGTGACCGCCCCCCGCCCGCTGGCCCCGCGGATGTATCCGGAATGTTCAGTGGGCGTGCCGGCCTCTCACAACCCTTCGGCTAGAAGCGCCTGGCAGACGACACGTAACCACGCCAATCCGTATTGATTTTGACCGGGCGAGCCCCGAACTTGCGTCCATAGGAACAGAGTGCGCGCGCTAAGACCGCACCGCCTCCTTTGCTCCGTCGACATTCGGCTGACCGCGCTTCCCTTGTCCAGCCGCTTGGCGACCCGTCTTTTCCTACTAGACTCTGTACCAGCCCTCATGCGCAACCTTCACCCCACCCTCTTCCTCACCCTTGCGTTGGCCGTCGCCTTGGGCGGTCTTCTCGCGTCGCCGGCTCATGCCCAATCCGACGACGACGCCAACGTCGTTCACGATCCAGCCCACTTCGACGAACTGGACTACCGGATGATTGGCCCCTACCGCGGCGGGCGCTCGACGGCCGTGGCCGGCTTTCCCGACCAGCCCGAGCGCTACCTGATGGGTGCCGTTGGGGGCGGCCTCTGGGAAACGACCAATGGCGGCCAAAACTGGACCAATATTTCAGACGGTTACTTTGACGTCGGCCCCGTCGGTTCGGTCGCCGTGGCTCCCTCCGATCCGAGCATGATTTACGTCGGCACCGGCTCGGCGTGCATCCGCGGCAACGTCTCGACCGGGCGGGGCATGTACCGCTCGATGGACGGCGGCGACACGTGGGACTTCATCGGCCTGCCCGAAGCCGGTCAGATCGGTGACATCCAGATCCACCCGACGAACCCGGAACTCGTTTATATCGCCGCCCTCGGGCACCCGTTCGGCACGAACGACGAGCGCGGCGTCTACCGCTCGACCGACGGCGGGGACACGTGGGAGAACGTGCTCTTCCTCTCTGACAGCACGGGGGTTGTGGACCTTGCCATGAACCCGAAGAATCCGCGCGAAATCTACGCGAGCGCCTGGCGCGGCGAGCGCAAGCCGTGGACCATCATCAGCGGCGGCGCGCCCGAAGGCGGCATCTACAAGACCACCGACGGCGGCGATAGCTGGGATAAGCTCGGCGGCGGCCTGCCTTCGCAGACGTTCGGCAAGTCGGCCGTGACCGTCTCGCCCGCCGACCCGGATCGCGTGTGGGCCATCGTTGAGGCCAAAGAGCCCGAAGGCGGGGTCTACCGCTCGGACGACCGTGGCAAGTCCTGGACGCGGGTCAACCGTGACCGTGACCTGCGCCAGCGCGCGTACTATTACATTCATATCAACGCCGACCCGGTGGACCCCAACACGGTGTACGTGCTCAACGTGGGCATGCACCGCTCGGTCGATGGCGGCACATCCTTCGAGGAGATCGAAGTCCCCCACGGCGACGTGCACGACCTGTGGATCAACCCGAACGATGCGGAGCAGATGGTCGTGGCCAACGACGGCGGCGGGCAGGTGAGCGTCGATCAGGGCGCGAGTTGGAGCACGTACTACAACCAGCCGACCGCCGAATTTTACAGCGTGGAAGTCGACAACCAGTTTCCCTACCGCGTGTACGGGCCACAGCAGGACAACAGCACGATCAGCGTGCCGTCCTGGCACGAGGGCGGCGTCTCGCCCAAAGGCGGCTGGATGCCCATCGGCGGCTGTGAAACAGGCCCCATCTCGTTCGACCCGGACGACCCCACGGTGATCTACTCGGGCTGCTACGGCGGCACCATCGAGCGGTGGGACAAAACGACGGGCCAGGAGCGCAACGTGATGGTGTATCCGCAGCTCCAACTCGGCCAGGCGCCCAAGAACCTGCGCGAGCGGTTCCAGTGGGTGGCCCCCATCGTCGTCTCGCCGCACGACTCGGACGTTGTGTATCATGCTTCGCACCGCATCTGGAAGTCGACCGACCAGGGCATGTCGTGGTCGCAGATCAGCCCCGACCTGACCACCGACACGCCGCAGCATCAGGAGTTTGGCGGGAAGCCGATCACGCGTGAGGGCACGGGCGTAGAGGTGTTCAACGCGGTCTTCGCGCTGACCGTCTCACCGCATGAGGCTCAGACGCTGTGGGCTGGCACAGACGACGGCCGCGTCTGGATCACGCGCGACGAAGGCGGCGATTGGGCGGAAGTGACGCCGGACGACCTACCGCGCTGGGGCACGGTCAACGAGATCGAGGTCTCGCCGCACCAGCCCGGCAAGGCCTACCTCGCCGTGCAACGCTACCGGATGGACGACTGGAAGCCGTACATCTTCCAGACAACCAACTACGGTGAGGACTGGACGCTGCTCACTGACGGCACGAACGGCATTCCGGCCGACTTCCCGACGCGCGTCGTCCGCGAAGACCCGGACCGCGAGGGCCTGCTCTTCGCCGGCACCGAGTTCGGCGTGTTCGTCTCGTTTAACGACGGCGCGAACTGGCAGCCGCTCCAGCAGAACCTGCCCCGCACGCCCATCACCGACATGAAGGTGCACCGCGATGACCTGGTGATCGCGACGCAGGGGCGCTCGTTCTGGATCATGGACAACATCAGCCCGCTGCACGAGCTCAACGACGCCGTGGCAAGCGCCGACCACCACCTGTTCACGCCGCGGGATGCACACCTCGTGTACCCGTCCAGCGGCCGGGGCGAGTACTGGCCCGAAGGCCCGGTGCGTGGCGCGCAGTTCCACTACACACTCGCCGAGGCCCCCGACGACGCCGTAACGCTCGACGTGATGGACCAGCAAGGCACGGTCCTCCGCAGCTTCACGAGCGACTCGACGGCGGCTGAGGAGAACGATGCCCTGACACTGATCCCGGCCGAGGCCGGCATGAACCACGTCGCCTGGGATATGATGACCGAGGGCGTGGACACGCCCGAAGGCGCCATCGTATGGGGCTACACGGGCGGCGTAAAGGTCGTGCCCGGCACGTACCAGGTGCGCCTCACCGTGGGCGACGACAGTCAGACGCGCTCCTTCGAAATCATGAAGGATCCGCGCCTCACCGATGTTACGCAGGCCGACCTGATGGCGCAGCACCAGATGGCGACGACGATCCGCGACACGCTGCAGAGCGTGTACGATGGCATCCATAAGCTGCGCTCGGTGCGCGATCAGGTGCATTCGGTGGCCAAGTACGCCGAAGAGGCCGGTCTGAGCGCCGACATCGGCCCGCAGGCCGATACCGTCGCGTCGAAGCTGAGCGACCTGGAGACGGAGCTCATCCAGGTAAACGCCGAGAGCTTCCAGGACGTGATCAACTATCCGCCGAAGTTGGACAATCAGTACGCGTACCTCTACGGCTACGTGGCCGGCCCGAACGGCGCCCCCACCGAGGGCGCCCGCGTCCGCTTCAGCGACCTCAACGATCAGTGGACGACGCTGCACGACCGCCTCCAGACCATCCTGAATACGGACGTGGCGCAGTTCAATCAGAGGGTGCAGCAGGCGGGCGGTACGCAGCCCATCTTGGTGCCGGCCACCTCCGACGCCGACACGGATGCACCGTAACGGCTCACCCTCATCGCCTCGTCGTTCCGGAAGGGAGCGGTTCATCGTGAGCCGCTCCCTTTTTTCTTTGGTGCCGGCCCGTTTCCTTCTCCACCCGCGAGTTGGCTCGAATTTTGGGATCTGATTACTGAAGACCTATCTTGCAAAAAATGACTGTGCACGGCTGCTCCCTCCCCCGATGAAGCGCGACCTCCCCACCATGGCTGCCACCGTGTTCGATGTCCTCGTCATCGGCGGGGGAATTACGGGCGCTACGGTAGCATGGGACGCCGCACTGCGTGGCCTGCGCGTGGGGCTCGTCGAGAAAGGCGACTTCGGCGAGGGCACGTCGTCGGCCACTTCGAAGCTCATCCATGGCGGCCTGCGCTACCTACAGCAGATGGAGTTTGGGCTCGTCCGCGAGTCGCTGCGCGAGCGCCGCATCCTGTCGACCGTCACCCCGCACCTCGTCCACCCCCTTCCATTTCTGATCCCGGCCTACGGCTGGGGGGAGCGGCTGTCTCTTGCGGCCGGGGCGCGGCTCTACAACGCGCTCTCGTACGACCGCGACCGCGCACCGGCGGACCGGGCGATCCCCAAGGCGCGCATCCTGAACCGCACGGATACGCTGAAACGGGACCCGGCGCTGCCCGACGACGGACTCGCCGGCAGCATGCTGTATTACGACGCACAGATGTACGACCCGGCCCGCCACCTGCTGGAGTTCATCCACAGTGCCGTCCGGCATGGGGCGCAAGTCGCCAATTACACCGAGGCGGTAGACTTCACCGTGACGCAGGACACGATCCGGGACGTCACCGTGCGCGACCGGTTCACGGAGCAGTCCTACACCCTTGGCGCGCGCGTCGTGATCAATGCGACGGGGCCCTGGGCCGATGGCCTCCTGCATCAGATTCGGGAGGACGTCTCGGTGCCTTTGCGCCGCTCGAAAGGCATCCACATCATCACGCCGCCGGTGACGCGCCTCGATCAAGCGCTCGTGCTGCAGACACCGGACGGACGGCACCTCTTCTTCCTCCCCTGGCGGAATCATGCGCTCATTGGCACCACGGACGTGCCATTCGAAGGCGACCCCGACGACCTTGCCGTGACGGAGGCCGACCTGCACGACTTCCTCGACACCATCAACGCAACCTTCCCGCCGGCCGAGCTCACGCGGGACAACGTACTGCACTTCTACGCAGGCTTGCGCCCGCTCGTCGGCGCAGCGACCGATGCCGATACCTATCGGGCCTCGCGCAAACACGAACTGGTTCATCACGCCGACGACGGGATGCGCAATCTATTTACGGCCATCGGCGGCAAATACACGACGGCCCGGCACCTCGCCGAACAACTCGTCGACCGGATCTTTGAGACCCTGGACCGCCCCCCCGTCCCGTGCACGACCGACGTCGTCCCCACCGTGGGAGGCGACACGGGGCCTTTCCCACGCTTTTTGTCGTGGGTGCAGCAGCGCTACAGCACCCTGCCGGACGAGACGGCGCACCACCTCGCCCGCAGCTACGGCACACGCATCACCGACCTCATGGCGACGGCCCGGCGCGGCCCCGTGCTGATGCAGCGCCCTAGCGACCGCACCCCCGACATCATGGCGCAAGTCGACTATGCCGTGGAACGCGAGATGGCCTTGACCCTCCCCGATGTCATGCTGCGCCGCACGGGCCTCGGCACGCTCGGCGAACCGTCGCTGGACACCATCGAAACCGTGGCCCAACGCATGGCGAGCCACCTGCACTGGGACAGCCGGCGCTTCGACGACGAGGTCGAAACCATGCGCGACCGCTACTGGCCCAAGCGCGCCCCCGCATCCACCCCGGCCTGATCGTCTGCGCCGTGTGCCGATGGATCCACGCTCTACCGTCGTTATCCTCAACCCGCGAGCGGGCGGTGGCCGCGCCGAGCGCCTCTGGCCGATGCTGCGCGATGCGCTCGATGCCACCCTCGGCGCATACGTGCTGCGCCGCACGCAGGGGCCGCACGACGCAACCCGGCACGCTCGGACCGCGCTCCGACACGGCGCCGACCGTATCGTGGCCATCGGCGGCGACGGCACGCTGAACGAGGTCGCCAACGGGTTTTTTGATGCGGACGCCTCCGTCCGTCCGGAGGCTGTGCTGGCTCCCATCAGCTGCGGGACCGGCAGCGACTTTCGACGGAGTCTCGGTGGGCCCCGCTCGCCCGTAGCTGCCGTGCGGGCGCTGCTGCAACACCGCGTTCGCTCCATCGACGTGGGCCGCCTGCAGTACACCACCGACGCCGGCCACGAGGCGGTGCGCTACTTTCTCAACATTGCCTCGTTCGGCCTCGGCGGCGCCGTCGATCAAGTGGTGGAGGCGCTGCCCGGGAAAGCGCAGGCAGGCGGCCGCCTCGCGTACCTGTACGCCATTCTCTTTGCACTCGTCCGGTACCGGAATCAGCCCGTGACGATGGCCGTTGACGACACCCCGGTGTACGCGGGACCGATCAGCAACGTGGCGGTAGCCAATGGCCGCTTCTTCGGCGGCGGACTGGAGATCGCCCCGGAGGCGCACGTCGACGATGGTCAGCTGGACGTGATCGTGCTGGGGGACGTGTCCCGCCGCGCGCTGATTCGGCACGCCCGCCGCTTCTACAACGGCACGCACCTCCTGCTCGATGGCGTGTCCGCGTTTCGGGGACGCCGCATCACGGCTACGCCCCACTCCGACGTGCCCGTGCGGCTGGACGTCGACGGCGAGGCCCTGGGCCGCTTGCCCGCGACGTTCACCGTTTGCCCTCGTGCCCTCCGGATTCAGTACTGACGCCACCACTGCCATGAACTACGACCGCACCCACCTGAAGTGGAACGGCTGGGGCTGGAAGACGGCTTCCTTCCCGCGTGATGACGACCGGTTCTGGCCGTTCCTCCGGGAGGAACTCGACCTCGATGCGCTCCCCGAGACGCCATCGGTCGCGCTGGAGGCGCTCGACGTACCGCCGCCCACGCTGCCGGATGCAGCGCACAATGCCCTCACCGGACGGCTCGACGCCGACCGGGTCCGCACGAACCGGTACGAACGGGTGTACCACGCCACCGGCCGCAGCTACCACGACCTGCTTCGCTTACGCACCGGGCGGATCGAAGCGTTTCCCGATGTCGTCGTCTACCCCGAGACGCACGACGAGGTGCTCGCCGTGATCGACGTTGCCGAGCAATACAACTATGCGCTCGTGCCCTTCGGCGGAGGCAGCAGCGTGGTCGGCGGCGTCGATGCAGTGGCCACCAGCGACCAGACCGGTGTCATTACACTAGACACGACCCGGATGCACCAGCTCGTGGATTTCAACCCCGATGACCGGCTGGCGACGTTCCAGTCGGGCGTGTACGGCCCGATGCTCGAAGCGATGCTGCAGGCACGCGGATTTACCCTCGGCCATTTTCCGCAATCGTTCGAGTTTTCCACACTGGGCGGATGGATCGCCGCTCGGAGCGCCGGCCAGTTCTCGGATCGATACGGGAAGGCGGAAGATTTTCTGGGGGCGGCCCGCGTCGCGACGCCGCAGGGCACGTGGTCAACCGCTCCCATTCCAGCTTCGGCCGCGGGCCCAGACCTCGACCAGTTCATCGCCGGTTCCGAAGGAGGACTGGGCGTCATCACGCAAGCGACCGTGCAGGTCCACCCGGAACCGGCGCGTGAGCAGACGATCATGGCCCTCTTCCACTCGTTCGAAGACGGCCTGACGGCCGCCCGGACTCTCCGTCAAGCCGACGGGCTGCCGCTCGCCATGATCCGCCTGTCCGATGCCGATGAGACGCGCTTCCTGCTCCGCTTTCGCGGGAGCGACACCCGCTCCACCGCACGGCAGCTGTTCAAACGATGGCTCGCCGCCCG
>JAAAPH010000188.1 GCA_009908415.1 Bacteroidota bacterium | reverse complement strand
CTACCATGTGGCGCCGCCAGCACGGCATTGCAGATGATGAGGTCGTGGTTTCTTTCGTGAGCCGGCTCGTCTGGGAGAAAGGCCTCGACGTGTACGCCGACGTGATCGAGCGCCTCGAAGCACAGGACATCCCCCACCGCAGCCTGATCGTCGGCGATGGCCCAGTACGAGACACGTTGGAGGCGCGCCTCCGCCGCACGATTTTCACGGGCCACCTTTCGGGCAACGACCTCACCCGCGCCTACGCCTCCTCGGACGTCTTCCTTTTTCCGAGCGACACGGAAACCTTCGGCAATGTGACACTCGAAGCGATGGCCTCGGGCGTCCCCACCATCTGCGCCGATGCCACCGGGAGCAACGCCCTCGTGGAAAACGACACGACGGGCATCCTCGCCCCCGCCGGCGATGTCGACGCCTTCTTCGACGCCGTGAAGCACCTGGTGACCGACGCGCCCCAGCGCGCACGGATGGGCCGGGCCGCGCGCGAGGCCGCCCGCCGCTACGATTGGGAGACCGTGCTCAGCCACATGGATCGGTACTACGACGAGATCCTGCGTCCGGCGGCGTTCTCGGGGGATGGAGCCTCGGTTCCGGAGCCCACCCTCTGATTTCCCCCATGCATATTCTCTTTGTTTCCCACTCGCTCCCCCCGGCCGGCCGGCCCCTGTCGAACATCGGCGGCATGCAACGCGTCGCCTCCAAGCTCCACGATGAGCTGGCGGCGCACGACGAGGTGGAACTGTCCGCCGCGCTGATGCGAAGCTCGTGGCGCTGGATCCACACGCGCACGCCGTTCTTCTTGGCCCGCGCCGGGTGGAAGATTCGGCAGACCGTGAAGCAGCACGACGTGGATGTCGTCCTCTTCTCCTCGATGGTGACGGCCGCGCTGGCCGTCCCGCTCCGACCGCTCTTCGACCGACACGGCGTCACGGCCGCCGCCATCGTGCACGGCCTCGACGTCACCACGCCGTTCCCGCCGTACCAGTGGTTCGTGCCCAAAGTCTTCGACGCGCTGGACGCCGTGCTGCCCGTCAGCCAGGCCACCGGGGGCGCGTGCCAAGAGCGCGGGCTGCCGGCTGACAAGATGCACGTCGTCCCCAACGGCATCGACCTCGACCGCCTGCCACCGCTCGCCGACCGCACGACCATGCGGCGCGAACTCACCCATGCCTTGGGCCATCATGCGCACCCCCTGCCCGATGATGCCTTGCTGCTATGCAGCGTAGGCCGTCAGGTGGAGCGGAAAGGGTTTGCGTGGTTCGTCGAGCACGTCATGCCGCATCTGCCGGACTCCATCCACTACTGGATGGCCGGCGACGGCCCGCGGGCCGAGACGATTCAGGCGGCCATCGACCGGCACGAGCTCGGCCACCGGGTACGACGGCTCGGGCAGGTGACCGAGCAGAACCTGATCCGTCTCTATCGTGGCGCCGACCTCTTCGTCATGCCCAACATCCCCGTTGAGGGCGACATGGAAGGCTTCGGCATCGTGATGCTAGAAGCCGGCCGGTCCGGGTGCCCGGTGATTGCCTCGCGCCTCGAAGGCATTCGCGACGTGATCCAGGAAGGCGTGAACGGGCATCTCGTCCCGCCGCAACAGCCCCCCGCCTTTGTGGACGCCATCCTGCACTACGTCGGGGCGTCCGCGCAATTAGAGGCGGCATCGGCGCGCGCCGCGCAGCACGTCACCGATACGTACGGCTGGCCGTCCGTCGCGGACCAGTACGTGCAGACGCTCACTCGCGTCGCCGTGCCCCCTTCGGTGGAACCGCCGCTCCGCGCACCGGCGGCGGCCATGGCCGCCGACTAATCGGCAGCCGCCACCTCGAAGGACGAAACCGGCGGCCCCGACGACGCGGATGTTGAGTTCGCGGCCGCCTCTTCGATGGCCCGCACGAATCGGCGCCGGCCGGTCGACACCCATTGCCGGAGCGCGTCGGCAGGCGGGTGGTCCTGGATCGTCATGCGCAGCATCGGATCGAGGTCGAACCCGGAGGTCCAGCACCCGACCCCCGCGTGCTCCACGTCGTGCGCGTTGCAATGCTGCTCGAAGTGCCGTTCCACCGGCACCACCTGCACGGGCTTCCCCAAATACGCGGCCTCCGCGACCGACTCAAACCCGGCCGTGCACACTACCCCTCGGCAACGCGCCATCAGGGATAGAAATTTCTGATCGTCGAGTGCGTGGATCGTCAGCGTGTCACCGTAGCGCTCCACCGGGGGCGCCCCGGGCCGGTCCACGAAGCAGTGGAGCGTGACGCCGGGATGGCGCTTGTGCCAGCGCACCACGTCGCTCACGTACCCGCGGTTGAGCAGGTACATCAGCAGGAACGGCTCGGTCCGCGGCACCAGCTCCGATACGGCAGGGCGGAGCAGCGGAGGACATACGGTCAAACGCTGCGCGGGCTGATTCGCCAGGGGATACAGCGAGAGGGCGAGCCGGCGTGTTGCTCCCCAGGCCGTAAGGCGCGCAAACGCCCGCGCGGCATGGCGGCTGAGCGGCCACCCGGGCGGAAACGGGTATGCCGGGTGCAGAAACACGTACTGATGCGCGATGCTCACCATCGGCGGCCGCGGCCGACGCAGCCCGTAATAGAGGCCGGCCAGGGGCTCGAAAAAGTTGATCACCACATCCGGTCGGTCCTGCTGCACGAAGCCATCGATGGCATCCAGCCGGTCGTTCAGCCGCGCCAGATGCCGCACGCCGTTCCACAGCGTGGCGACGGGCCGAACGCCCCGCCGCCCGTCGTCGGCCACGAAGCTCGGGCTGGGCACGCGGTGCACCGGCGCGCCGATCTTTTCCTCGAAGAAGGGTGGAAGTGTACGCTGGGCGTTCTTCCCGACGATCACGCCCGGCACGGTGTGCCCGGCGCGCGCCAGCAGCGCCCGCAGGGCAAGCGCCTGCGTCAGGTGCCCGCGGCCCTCCCCCTGAACGATAAACAAACAGCGGAGGGACATAATGCTTGATGGGCTGTGATTGATACCCAGGTCCCGGCGCTCGGTCCGCCCCCGCCGCGGGCCGATTCAGGCATCACGGCGTGCCGCGTGCCGCAGGCTCTCAGGCTCCGAACGTGTCATCGATCCAGCGGGCAATCTCGTCCCGTACACGACGAAAGACCGCCAGTTGCTCCTCGTCCGTCCCGGTGGCCGCCGAGGGGTCGTCAAACGACCGGTGCAGGGTCTGCTGCCGCGCCGGAACGTAGGGACAGGCCTCGCGGGCATGATCGCATACGGTCACCACGATGTCGAAAGACCGGTCGGCCGTCACGACGTCGATGGTTGTGGACGTGTGGTCCGTGATATCGATGCCCGCCTCGCTCATCGCCTGGATGGCGAGCGGGCGCACGTGCGTCTGCTCCGTGCCGGCGCTGGCGACCTCGTAGCGGTCGCCGTACTTTGCACGGAGCAACCCTTCGGCCATCTGCGAGCGGGCCGAGTTATGCGTACAGATGAAGAGCACAGAGGGTTTGGCCATGGGAACGCCGTGTGTGATTGGTGGAAGAGCATGCGGGAGACGTTACGAGCCCGAAGCCGTGGACACCGGCGCGGACAAAAACGTATCGATGGCGTGCGCGGTGGCCTTCGCGGTGCGCCCCACGCCGATGAGCGTAGCCGAGGCAAATCCCGTCCAGTTACCGTACCCCACAAGCCAGAGGCACGGCTCCTCGACGGCGCGCGTCCCGTCGACCCGGACGTGGCCGTTCGCATTGACGATACCGAGCGGCCCTAGATGGTCCAAGGCAGGGTCGAACCCCGTGCACCATAGCACGGCATCGACGGGGTCGTGCGTCCCATCGGGCCAGACGACGCCGTGGCGCGTAAACCGTGTGAACGGCCGCACGGCCGACAAATCGCCCCGGTCGCGCGCGGTCCGCACCGGGGGCACCATCACGATGTGCCCGAGCGTGTACACCGGGCCGGGATCCTCGCCGCTCTGGCGCGCCTTGTACCGCCGGGTCGCCTGCTCGAACAGGTGCTGCCCGTCCACGTCGTCCGGCAAAAACGCCGGCGCCTCCCGGGTCACCCACGTCGCGTCGGCAACCGGCGTCACCTCGGCCAGGACCTGCGCGCCCGAGTTGCCCCCGCCCACCACGAGCACGCGCTGCCCAGCAAACGGGTCGGGCCGGCGATACCGCGACGAGTGGAGTTGCACGCCCTCGAAGCGATCCTGCCCCGGGTAGGTGGGCACATGGGGGTTCGCCCATGTACCGGTTGCACTCACGACGGTGCGGGCGGTCCATGAGCCCGCATCGCTCTCGACCCGCAGGCGACCGCCCATGCGGCGGACGGCGTGCACGTGCACCGGACGTTCAACGGGCAGGTCGTAGCGATCTTCGTAGAAAGCGAGGTAGTCGAGCACGTCGTCGCGATGCGGGTAGTCCGCATCGGTGCGGTGCGACATCAAGCGTCCGGGGAGGGAGCTCCACGCGGCAGGGGAGAAGAGCCGCAGCGAGTCCCACGTGTGCTGCCATGCGCCACCAGGCGCGTCCTGGTCGTCCAGGATGACGAACGAGCGATCCGTCCGGCGCAGGTAGTAGCCGGTGGCCAGCCCGGCCTGCCCGCCTCCAATCACGATAACGTCGTAGTCGGCCATGATACGGGGTTGCTGATGCGCAGACTGGCGCGGCGTCACGCGCTCGGCACGGTGCCCGTGACCGTGAGGCTGAGCACACCCGCCCCCGATGCCCGGAATTCAGCCAGTACGCTGTCGGACAAGTGCTCGCGAAGCATTTCATCCGGCAGTTCGACCGCGCGCGCTCTGTCGACGGTGATCCGTTCGAAGCCGATGTCGCGCATGATGCTAAGGTAATGGTCTTTCGGCAGCGCGCCGGCGATGCAGCCCACGTACAGCTCGGCCGCCTCGCGGAGGGCCTCCGGAAGCGGGCCCGTGCTCACGATGTCGGAGATCACGAAGCGTCCCCCCGGCCGAAGCACGCGAAAAATCTCACGGAAGGCCTGCGTTTTGTCCGGCACAAGGTTGAGGACGCAGTTGCTCAACGCGATGTCGAACGCACCATCGTCGACCGGCATCGCTTCAATCTCACCAAGGCGGAAGTCGACGTTCGCATAGCCCAACTGCTCGGCGTTCGCACGGGCCGTCTCGACCATCGCGGGCGTCATGTCCACGCCGAGGACGTAGCCGTCCGCACCGACGGCGCGGCGCGCGACGAACGCATCGAGCCCGGCGCCCGATCCGAGGTCGATCACGCGCTCTCCCGGCTGGAAGTCAGCGAGTTCGGTAGGCACCCCGCAGCCGAGTCCAAGATCGGCGTCGGCGGCATACCCGTCGAGGGCATCGTACCGCTCGCTCACGTCGAGACACGTGCTCGCGCTTGGACCACAACATGACGATTGGGATTCGGCGATGGCGCCGTACTTGGCGCGGACGGTGGCTTTGGTGGTCTCGGCGGGGTCGGGCATGGGTTGGACAAGGCGGAATGAGAGGATCAACAGCAGTCGTCCGGCGTGGAGCGCGGCTCCAGTTGCGCGAAGAAGTCGGCGAATCGGTCGTGCAGCACGCGAATCGCCTCGGCGTCGAGACAATAGCAGACGCTCGGCCCGTCGACGGTGCCTTGCACGAGGCCGGCCTCCTTGAGCACCTTGAGGTGGCGGGAGACGGTCGACTGGGCAAGCGGCAGGTCGTCCACGATCTCGCCGCACACGCAAGCATCGCGGTCGGCAAGCAGTTGGATGATGGCGAGCCGCGCGGGATGCGCAAGCGCCTTGGCCTGCGCGGCAAGCGCCCCGAGGTCGGCGGCAAACTGGTCGGCTTTCGTTGGCATGATGACTGGACGCTCATCGTTTATCGTAGTTATTCGATAAACGAATGCGGCGAATGTTTCGATGGACGCCGTTTTCCCCAACAAAAAAGCGCCGGACCCTCCGCAGAGAGCCCGGCGCCATGTCGCCTGAACGGTAAGGCGGAGGAGCTTACTGCCCCACCAGTTCACCAGTCTGGCTGAGCAGCGTCCAACCGGCGGCCCAGTTGGTGTCGCCAAACGCACCGTAGTAGTCGGTAGTGACGAAGTTCGCGTTCACGCCGCCCTGGTCGCCAAAGCCGCTCGGGGCAGACGTCGTCATTTGACCCGTAGCGTCGCCTGCGGCCAGCGGGTTGAACGACGTGATCACGCCGTTGCTGTTGCGCGTGACATCGGTCACGGGCGAGCTCATAAGCAGCTCGTTGCCGTTGTTGCGCAGGTAATCGGCCAGCGTGCCCCGGAAGGACGGATCCACCGGGACCTCGTCGGTCGACTCGTCATCATCATCGTCGTACGTCGTCAGTTGGATGATGTCCTCGAACGTCGTCGCCGAGCCGTCATAGCTCGGGCCGATGTTCCACCAGAGGTTGTTCTCATGGCGCAGGAGGTCGTTGTCCCACTGGTCCCGGCTGTCGGTGCCACTGTTCAGGTCCTCGATGTGCAGCCCGGCATCGGTTCCTCCGTCCATGAATACGGAGTAGAAGTACGACGAAGCGTTGTTGTCGCGGTGGTAAACGAATGGATCGTTGGCGTCACCGGACGTACCCGTCGTGGCCGGTCCAATGCCGATGTACGTGGCGTTGGCGATCTTCGGCGTGGCGATCGGCGTGCCCGTTTCCGGATCCGTGCCGCCATCCATCTCGGCTGCGCGGCCCGCGGCATCGGCGGCCTGCACGGCGAGCCAGAATTGGTTGCTGCCGCGGTAGCCTTCGTCCATGTCGTACGAATCATCCGCGGCCCAGGCAGCGATCAGGTGCTTCGTGTTGACCGTGCCGCCAAACCACTCGTAGCCGTCATCGTCGCTGGCGTACGACTCGACATATTCGATGGTCGAGCCGCTGCCAACGCCGCCGAGCGTAAGGCCCTGGATCTCGTCGCCGTTGCCGAGTTGCGTGCCCGTGTGGCGGATCGAGACGAAGCGGAACGTGCCAATGTCGTGGTCGTCGTTGCTGCCGCCGTACAGGGTGCGGCCGGAGCTCGGCACGCCCTCAATGGACGTCTCGCCCGGCTGGGAGTTCAGGCTCGCATCACCCAGCAGGATGACACCGCCCCACTCGCCGCGCACGTTCGGGCCGAGGCCGCTGCCGTCATCGGCCTCAGCGGTGAAAATGATCGGATCCGCCTGACTGGGATCGCTGCTTCCGGGGTTGCCGTCGGCGATGATCGCTCCGCCACGGGAGACGATGAGGGCCGAAGCATCTTCGCCCGAGCCCGGCAGGCCCTTGATCATCGTGCCCGGCTCGATAGTGAGCGTCTGGCCGTCGTTGACAAAGACGAAGCCGTCGAGTTCGTACACGATGTCGCTCTCCCACGTGACGTCGGTCACTTCATTGCCGTCGATATCGGTGTACCCGATGCCGCCGCCTTCGACGTCCGACACGGTGATCACGTCACCGGCATCACTGGTGTCATAAGCAGCAACCGAAAAGGGATCTTCGGGAGGAGGATCCTCACCGTTGCTGCCACTGCTGTCGCAGCCGGTCAGGAAGATGAAAGCAGGAACGAGGACGAAGAGCGCGAGGCGCTGCAGCGCCGCCGTCCATTGCGGTGTGGGATTCGTTGTACTGGATGCGTACATGAGTGCGTAAGGGTATTGTGTGAGGAAGAGTGCATGTTCACGGTGAGGGGTGTTTGCAATTTCATAACACACCCCGCAGAACCACCGAAGGGACGTGCCACACGGGCCGTCCCTTCGATTGGTGTTTCGGTATGGATTGACTGCTCAGGAGAGCATCATCAGTGGATTGTAAGTTTCTGTTTCAGGCAGCCTGCGCCGTCGATGATTAGAACGAGTACGCGAAGCCAAGTGAGATCGTCCGTCCCAGTGGGTAGCGGTCATTCACGAACGACTCGCTGCTGAACGACTGCGAGACCACGTAGTCGGTATCCAAGACATTCTTGACCGACGCCTTCACGCGGAAGCGATGCATCAGTTGCTGCGAGGCCGTCACGTCCACGGAGCTGCGGGCCTGCTCGAACAGGTCGAGCCCGTTGCGGGTGACGGTGTCGAGCCGGTCGCCGAAGCGGTTGAAGAATGCGTTGATGCTCGTTCCGCTGTTCGGGTTTTCATAGCCCACGTTGAAGTTGGCGATGTACGGCGACTGCCCTTGCAGTTGGCGCGTGGTGCTCGGGTTCTCGTCGAAGGCGCGGATCGCTTCCAGCTCGGACTCGCTCCGGTCCACCTGCGACTGAATCAGCGTCAGGTTGGCACCGACCTGCACATGGCGCAGCCAGTCGGCGAGGCCACCCAGGCGCTTGCGCGCTTCAAACTCGGCGCCGTACACCGTCGCACTGCTCTTGTTCACGTAGTTGATCTCCGTGTCCGAGCCCGCAGCCGTCGGGTTGATGGTCCGCTCGATGGGATCGTCGAACGACTTGTAGAAGGTGCCGATCGAGAGCACCTCGCCGCCGCGCATGAACCACTCCCAGCGCAGGTCCAGGTTGTGGATGCGAGTGCGCGTCAGGTTCGGGTTGCCGACCTCGATGTAGTCGCCCACGAAGTTGAACGAATCGAACGGTGCAAACTCGCGGAACGTAGGCCGCGCGATGGTGCGCCCATAAGCCAGGCGGAGGTTCATGTTGTCTTGCAGCGCCCACACCAGGTTACCGGACGGCAAGATGTCGGTCGTCGCGAATCGTCCGGACTGGCTGCCGTCGATCGTCTCGACGGACATATCCGTCTGTTCCACGCGCACGCCGCCGATGAACTCCAGCCCCGGCACGCCCGGGATGGGCAGCTCAGCCATCACGAAGCCTGCCAGCACGTCCTGGCTGCCGTCGTAGTTGTTGGAGTCCTGCGTCCGGTCGATGACGTATGTGCCAAACCGGGTGCGGCCGAATACGTCCTCGCCCGCGATGCCCGCCTGCTGGTTGATGTACGCGTTCGGGTTGCCGCTGTAGCTGGCCTGATCGGCCAGGTGCTCGAAGCGGCGCTCACGGAAGGTGCGTGTCTTTTGGCGGATCTGCCCGCCCGTCTTGAACATCGCCGACCCGAGCGGTACTTCGACGGAGAACGACCCGGAGGCATTCTGCTCAGACAGCTCGCGGAAGTAGCGCGTCGGCACCAAGTAGATGGACTTGGAGATGGCAAAACTGGTGTCGGCCCCACTGTTTTCGACCGAGAACTGATTGGAGAAGAAGCGGTGGTCCGGCTCGTCACGGGTGGCATCGGCGTAGGAGGCGGACCATTCGGCGCGGATGCCGTTGCGCCCTTCGCCGAATCGGTGCGTGCCCTTCACTTCGCCAGACAGCATGGTGCGCTCGGTAGTGCGTAGCGCCCGTGTCTGGAAGACTTGATCGCCGGTCAAGTCGCGCGGGAGGCGACCCTGCTCAAAACGCGCCTCCTCAGCGACATCTGAGTTCGCCAGGAACCGCGTATAGATTTCGTGCTGCGGCGAGGGTTGGAACGCCAAGCTCACCAGTCCGCCAAGCAGCGTCTCCTCCACACCATTCTGCGTCGTGTACCGCGCCGTCGGGTTCAGCGTCTCGGACTCCAAGCCCGTCTGCTCGAAGCGTGCCGTGACCCCGTTATCGTATCCCGTGAAGGATTGGTCGTACGAGAGCGACGCAATCACGCCCAGCTTCCGACCACCGAACACCGTGTACTGATCACCGAAGGACAGCTCGGCGCCCCGGTTGCCCACGACAGACTCCTGGATGGGCGAGATAGGCACCACGAAAGCCTGCGTGACATTGTTCAGCAGCTGCGTGGCCTCGGGGTCGTTGAACGTCTGCCCCAGCGATGCCGGGATGTCTTGGTTCCGCGCGATGGACGGGACGTTGTTCAACCCCTCGATGGGGCGAATGATACTGCCACCGAGCCCTACCTCGCTGTTGAACGAGGACGACACCGACACGCTGAAGAACAGGTCGTCCGGCAGCGACTTGGTCGTAATATCGACGGAGCCGCCCGTGAAGTCACCCGACTGATCTGGGGTGAAGGTCTTGGTCGTGACGATGTTGTCGATCACGTTGGACGGGAAGATGTCCAGCGCAACGCTGTTGCCGTCGGGATCAGTGCTCGGCAGGCTGGAGCCGTTGAGGTTCGTGTCGACGTAGCGTCCCTGCAGCCCGCGCACGTTTACGTACTTGCCATCGATGACGGAGGCACCGGTGACCTTGCTCATGGCGTCGGCGGCATCGGCGGCCCCGGCGCGGCTGATGGCTTCGGCGCTGATGGCATCGCTGACGCCGGCCGCTTTCTGGCGGCGCTTGAGCAGTCCTGCCTCGGAATCACGCGCGGCCTCGGCGCTGATGATGACCTCGTCGAGCTGCTCGGTCTCCGAATTGAGCGTGATATCGACGGTGGCCGTCTGCCCAGCCTGGACCTCGACGTCAGTGACCGTCTTCTGCTGGAAGCCGATGAAGGAGAATACCACATTGTAGGTGCCCGGCTCCAGGCCTGCTATCTTGTACCGGCCGTTCAGGTCGGTGGCCGTACCGGTCGTCGTGCCTTCGAGGCTGACGT
>JAAAPH010000114.1 GCA_009908415.1 Bacteroidota bacterium | reverse complement strand
CGACCTGGTCGACGCGCTCCGCGCGGCGCCGCAGGCCGACATCTACAATCTGCGCCTGTTCCTGGACCAGGAGATGCTGCGCCCCTTGTACGCCGCCTCCGATGCGGTGCTGGCCAACAGTGGCCACGAGCCCTTTGGCCTGGTGGGGCTGGAGGCCATGGCGGCCGGCGGCATCGCGTTCACGGGGGCCACGGGCGAGGAATATGCGATCGCCGGGGAGGGGGCCATTTCGCTCGATACGGACAACCCGCAAGAGCTCGTCACGCACATTCTCCACCTCCAGGCCCATCCCGAGGAGGCCGCGGCGGTGCGCGAGGCCGCCCGCGAGCAGGCCGCGGCCTACACCTGGGATCATGCCGTCGACGTCCTGCTCGACAAGGTCATGTTCACGGCGCAGAAGCAGGGCACCCTCACGTACGAAGCCGGTCGCCACACCCTCACGCCGCACGTCCGCGATGTCGTCATCTACACGGTGGTGCACCAACCGCGCCGGTTGCGCCTTCCGGCCGAGCCACTGCCCCACCAGGCAGACGCCGATACGTGGGCCGAGCACCTCTTCGATGCCCCCATGAACGAGCGCTACTTTCGCAAGGTGGCCGCGACGTGCTACGAGCCGGCCGTGGCACGCTTCCAGGCGCTGGTGGACCGCGGGCTGAAGCTCGCCATCGGCTTCTCGCTGTCCTTCATCGAACAAGCCGAACGGTGGGACCCCGCGCTCCTCGATCGCTTCCGTGCGCTCGTCGCGCACGACCACGTGGAACTCGTCGCCGTCGAACCCACGCACAGCTTTCTGCTCCTGTGGAACCTGCCGCACTTCGCCGCGCGCATGCAGTACGCAGCCGACCGGCTGGAGGCCGTGTTCGGCGAGCGGCCCGTGGTGGCCGACACGACGGAGATGATGATGTCGGACGGCATCTACCACGCCCTCGACCAGGCCGGCTTCAAGGGCGGGTTCATGGACGGCCGCCCGTGGATCATGGACTGGCGCGACCCGACCCACCTGTACCACCACGGCGGCGGGCAGATGAAGCTGCTGACACGCCACTATCCGCTGAGCGACGACGTGGGCTACCGGTTCTCCGACCGGAGCTGGGACGGCTGGCCGCTCATGGCCGACACATACGCCGGCTGGCTGGCCGGCCACACGGGCACGCTCGTGGTGCTGGGGTGGGACTTCGAAACTTTCGGCGAGCACCACCCGCCCGCGAGTGGCATCTTCGACTTCCTGGACGCCCTGCCGGATGCTGCCCATCAGCTCGGCCTCTCCTTCCGGACGCCCAGCGAGGCCATCGACCGGCACGGCGCGGCGAGCCATACGCTGCCCCTCCCCGCCTTTGCCAGCACCTGGGCCGGCAGCGGCGGGCTGGAGTTCTTCCTCGGCAACCCCGCCCAGCAGGCCGTCTTCCACCTCATGATGCAGGCCTACCAGAAAGCGCGCCTGACGGGCCATCCGGATCGGGTGGACCTTGCGCTGTGGCTCGCCCAGTCCGATAATCTCCACCTCATCCAGTGGTACGGGCGCAGCGGCTCCGAGGCCGAGGTCTCGTCCTACTTCACCCCGCAGGAGTGGTGGGCCCTCACGCCAGACGGCATCATCTGGGAAATCCAGCAGGTCTACAAAAACTTTATCGCCGCCCTCGACGAACCACCTGCCGGCGCGCCCGACCCGAAACGACATCGATCTGCTTGGACGCTACCTGCGCCAGCGCGGCCCCGCAGCGACGCCCCAATAGCTCTGTGCTCTCCCCCCCGATGTAGCCCCCCGACCCGTTCATCCCCCATCATTCGCCAACGATATGCCGACTCCCTCCTCCCCCCGCAACCCAACCGTAAAGAAGCCACATTTTTCCCTCTGGGCCAGCCTGGAGGCGGGCCTGCTTGCCGGCGCCCTCTTCCTGCTCCTGGAGTCCCTGAGTTCATGGCTCGTGGGCGCCGGCTCGCCGATGGGTCCGGCGAAGCTCACGCTGCGCAGCATCCTCAACCTCGGGCCGGGCGCCCCCACCGAGCCGTACGTGCTCACCGTGCTGGTCGTCCACTTCGGGCTCGCTCTCCTGACGACCGCCGCGCTCGGGTACCTCATCCATCGCGTCGTCCGCTACTGGGCCGTTACGCTCGGCGTGGTGTACGGCCTGCTCCTCTATGGGATCAACTTTTTCCTCTTCGCCTTCTGGCTGCCCGACATCACCGCAGCGACCGACCTGTTCATGTTCACGAACTACATGATCTACGGCGGCGCCGCCGCGTGGATCTACCAGTGGCGGGCTGCACGGTTTGCGGCCGCCTGACGCCCCGGCCGGACTGCCGCGCCACACCATGCCCCCTTCCTACATCCCCCACATCCTGACCGCCTGAACACTTCTTTTCGTGCAACGAGGAGGGGCCGTATGCCATCGCCCGCGCCACCGAAGCTGCTCGTGCTCTTGATCCTCATCTGCCAAACCGCCCCTGGCGCTCGCGCACACGGCCAGGTACGGGCGTACAAGGTACAACGCGGTCACCTCAGCCCACTGCTCATCGACCAGGGGGCGCAATGGGCCCGTCTGGTCCGGGTCAACGCCGCGGGCCGCGCGGTAGGCCGCCCCTTCGACGTGCTCGTGCAGCATCGCTCCGGGCCGACGGACCAGGACATCGATGAGCGCTGGCGACGGGCCGACAGCCTGATCACCTGCTTTCCCGCCTCCATCGCGGACCCCGCAATCCGGACGAAGACCATGTTGAGAGACAAGACGGGCGCCATCGAGATTCGACGGTACGTTCACGGCATCGTGGTGGTTGAGCCCGCCCAGGTCGTTAAGAAGCCGCCGGACGACCTTCCCACTCCCCCCGCGGCGTGTTTCCGCTTCGGCGAGTCGCTTGACTAGCGGAGGCGCTGCCCGCGTAGCACCCCGAGGCAGAGAATCCCTTACACCGGAGTCAGCGCGAATCGGAGGGAGCGTTCCGACAATGTCGCTGCGCCCGCGCCGCGCAGCGGCGGTATGGTACATACCATTCGACGGGATCACTATTCAGTCGTTACATCATAAACGGGGAGAACACACTATGCAGATAACGAAGTCAACGCCATTCCATATCGTGGTGCTCAGCGCCGCCCTGTTGCTCACGAGCGTCGTCACGGTCCAGGCCCAGGAGCGCTCCGAAACGGCCGAGGAGCAGCCCGTGCCGACCTGGGTCAAGACGTTTGGCAAGCAGCTGAAAGGCTCGCTCGAATCGGACAATCCCTTCATCAAACGCGACGCGCTTCAGCACATCACGTATTTCGCGTCGTTCTACGAGAACGGCATCGACTTTTCGGATACGGTGCCGACGCTGGTCGACCTGTACCGCAACGACGACGATGCGAACGTGCGCCTGTTCGCCCTCGTGGCGCTCTACGCGATCGGTAACGAGCGGGGCATGCAGCAGGTGCGCCAGTCCATTTACACGCAGCGCTGGCCGCCCCGGCTGCAATGGGTTTCGATGGCCGCGCTCGTGAGCTACTTCGGGCCCGAGACGTTCGAGATGGACCAGGAGGCGGCCGCCATCGCCCAGAATCTCATGGACTACTACACGCAGCCACGCATCGAGGTGGGACCGCTGGAGGTCGTGCAGCCGCAACAGCAACAGCAGGACGAGCAACAGGACCGGCAGCCGTGAGGCCGATGCCCAACCAAACGGGCGGACGGAAGAAGGGAGCCTGGCGCCGGCACGGCGGGGTAGACGGTACACCGCGGCGGGCCCGCGTCCTTGGGCCGGCGCGCGGCAGGCCCGGCGTCAGTCGTCGGCCAGCGCGTCTGGCGGCCGGGCTTCATGCTCCAACCAAATCACAGCACGACGGCGGAGCTCGGCGTTCGTGTCGATGTCGAGCTTCTCACGAAGGCGGAGGCGATACGAGTTGACGGTCTTGGTGCTCAGCATGAGATGTTCGGCAATCTCGCGGGTGGATAGCCCCTTCCCCAGATATTCGAACACCTCCAGTTCGCGATCGCTGAGCTGATCCACGGGCGACCCGGCGGAATCTTTGCTTCGTCCGACGCGCCTCAGGAGCATCTCGTCCTGCAACGCCTGGCTCAGGTAGATGCCGCCGTCGAGCACCTTATGGATGGCCTCGTTGACCCGGTCATGCGCCTGGTTCTTCATGAGGTAGCCGCGGGCGCCGGCCTGGATGACACGGCGGGCGTAGAGCGACTCGTCATACATCGAGACGACGAGAATGCGCAGGTCCGGCAGCTGGGCCTTGAGGTCTTTGATGAGATCCAGGCCACTGCCGCCCTTGATCGCCAGATCGACGATGACGAGGTCGGGATTTGCCTCCGGCACCTGGAGCCGGGCCTCGTCGGCCGAGCCCGTTCCGCCGCAGATTTCTAGCCCAAGGTCTTGCCCGACAAGGAACTCGTACCCCTGCCGCATAACCGGGTGATCTTCAACGATGAAGATGCGCTGTCCCATCCCCTCTGCTCCGCGTCAATAATCATGGATCGTGATGCAGTGCGGCGGGCCCTCACTCCGGGACCTGCACACGGAGCATAATTTAAGATGAGGGAGGCGGGACCGTTTGCCCGTTTTTTTCACACCCGGCTGTGGGATTTCTTCTTACACGGCGGAGGCCTATTCCCGCACACGAAACGGGCCGGTGCAGCGTACCCGCCGATCGCGCCGCGGCTGCGGGCGTTCCCGCGAGGGCCCGACCGCCGACCCCGTCGCAGCCTGTACGCTCACCCGCCGTGAGGGCGCTCCGGAGGCGGATCCGCGTTCTGCTTCTGAATCAGCCGAATGCCGACGACCGTCTCGGTCAGGTTGTATTCGATCGACTGCATGAGCCGCCGCGCCGTCTCCTCGCCGTTCTGATCGTACGCTCTTCGGTCCTCCTGCTCGAACCATCGCCGCGCCTCTCCCACATCGTGGAGGGCGTTGCGCAGGACACACGCAATCGAGGTGAGCAGAGCTTCCATGTCGTCCCGCGGGGTCGGTTTTTCGTTCGCCGTGTTCATGGGTCCATGATGCTTTGACGCCAAAACGCACGGGCTTTCCTCCTGCCGGCGTGGCCCTTCGAGGCCTCCGAGCCAGGAGATCCGCTCTTTCTTACTTCCCCCACGGTACGCCCCGGCCGGCGGAAAAACGCCGGTGGTTGGATGGAACGCCTGTCCGGAATGTACGGATTCTAAGGACCGCATTTGTCCCTGATGCACATGCGTGAATGCCCGGCGCTCCCCTGCCGAGGCGAGCGCGGAACGGCGGGCGTCCGGGCGAGCGTCAACCGGCCTGCGGCTCGTCGTCCTGGGTGGCACGCCGGAGTGGCAGCCGGCACTGCATGACGGTTCCGCCCTCCGCGGCGGGCTCGACGGTCAGGTTGGCACCGATGAGTTCCGCGCGGTACTGCATCATGTGCAGGCCCAGCCCGTCGGTGGGCTCAGTGTGGTCCGGGATGCCCATGCCGTCGTCCCGCACGGTGAGCACCAGCTGACCGTCCTCGACGGCGAGACGGATGGCGATCGCACCCGGATCGGCGTGCTTGATAGCGTTGCCTACGGCCTCGCTGGCGATGCGATAGAGGTGCGACGCCACCTCGCCCTCCAGGGGCGGAATGGCCTCGCCGGTCTCGAACGTGCAGCTAATGTCGGCCCGCATCGTCTCCTGACGCTTAGCCAGGTGACGGAGCCCTTCGGCGAGCCGTTCGCCCTGCACCTCCAACGGCATGAGCGAGTGCGAGAGCGCGCGCGCCTGTCCGCCCGAGTCGCTTATAAGTTCGGCCACGCGGTGCAGATCCTCGGTCGTGACGGGCTCCTCCGCCTCGACCTTTCCGGCCAGTGAGCGGACCATCATGGCGATGCCGGCGAGCTGCGACGCCAGCATGTCATGCAGGTCCTGCCCGATCCGGCGGCGCTCCTCGTCGCTCACGTTCACCACCTGCCGCTCCAGTTGGCGGCGCTCCGTGACGTCGATACCCGTGCCGATGAGCTTCTGGACCTGCCCCTCGTCATCGCGCAGCACGGTGTTGGACCAGCGGATGAGCCGCTCATCCCCCTCTTTGGTGATCCAATGGTTCTCGTGTGTCACATGATCTTCTCCTGCGTGATGCCGCTCGATGACCTCGCGGATGCCCTCCTGCTCCTCGGCCGGGACCAAGAGGTCGAAGACGTTTTGCCCCTCGGCTTCCTCGGCGTCGTAGCCGGAAACGACCTCGCATTTACGGTTGAAGCGAACGATTCGCCCGTCCGGGTCGATCACAGCAATCAGCGCCCCGACGGTTTCAAGCACGCGGTCGATAAAGTCCCGCTCCCACTGAAGGTGTTGCTTGGCTTCTACGCGGTCGGTGATGTCGCTCGCCGCGCCAAACCACTCGACGAGCGCGCCGTCGTCGTCGAAGAGCGGCACCGCCCGCGCATGCACCCAGCCCAGCGTCCCGTCGGGGCGCCGGACCCGGTGCTCCAGCTCGCACATCGACTGGGTGCGGATCGCCTCCTCGATGGCCGCCTCGACCTTGGGCTGGTCGTCGGGATGGATGTACATATCCATCCACGCTTCGGTGGGTTGTTTGGTATCGGCAATAAAGCCCTGCCCGTCCAACTCATGCAGGACGGACCAGTCGGGATTCATCCGATAGATCACGTTGGCGCTCGTGTTCACCAGGTCGCGGAAGCGCTCCTCCCGCTCTCGCAACTCCTGTTCAGCCTGCTTTCGCTCGGTGATTTCGACGAAGGTGATGACCACCCCGTCGATCCGATCGTTCACCGTACGGTACGGGCGGAGGCGTACCAGAAACCACGCGTCCTTGTCGGCGTGCAGCTCCTTCTCGATGGGCTGCAGGTCGTCGAGGACCGTTTGGGCGTCCTCGATCAGGTGCTTGGAGGCGAACCGCTGCGTGAAATCGGACAGCGGCCGCCCGACGTCAGCCGGTCGGATGTTGAAGAGCTCATTCACGCGCGGCGTGAACCGCTCGATCTGAAGCTGGCGGTCGAGGAACAGCGTGGCGATGTTCGTTGCCTCCATCAGGTTGTGGAGGTCGCTGTTGGTGCGCCGGAGCTCCTCGATCTTCGACTGCAGCTCCTGATTCGTCGTCTTCAGCTCCTCGTTGACCGACTGCAGCTCTTCTTTGCTCGTCTCAACCTCCTCGTTCTTCGACTGCAACTCCTCATTCATGGAAAGGAGCTCTTCGTTTGAGGCCTCCATCTCCTCAGTCGTCGTCTCGTACTCCTCGACGGTTACCTGCAGCTGTTCCTTGGTTTTCTTCAGCTCCTCCTCCAGCTGCACCACGTATTCGGACGATGATTCGTCGCCCTTCCCTCCGACATCAAGTTCGGACGGGGGCGCGTCCATCTCGGTGAGGATAATCTGCGCAAAGGCCCTTCCGTCCCTCACCGGACGCACGCGCACTTTCACGTATTCCGTTTCTTCCTTGGCGTTCGTTCGCACCCATCGATGCTCGGTGGCGCGGCCCTTTTGAAACGCCTGGTACAGCCCGCTGCGCAACTCCATGCGCAGCGTCTGCGGCGCCACCTCTAACACATGGTGCGTCGGCGCCCCGCCCTGGTATTCGAGGTAGCGGGCCGCTGGGCTCGTCAGGTGCACGATGGCATAGCCCTCGTCCACCACGATGCTGGCCACCTCCTCCAGCAGCAACCGCTGGTGCAGCGCGTCGACGCGCTCCGGCTCCTGCTGCTTCTCCGCAAACGCACTGAGCCTGCCCTCGGCGGCGCGCTTTTCCTTCAAGGGAAACAGAGGGGGGCGGTCTTCACGCGGGCTGGGCTGGCGCTGGTAGATGGAGTGCTCTTTGTCGAGGGCCGAGAAGAGCCCCCCCGCCGCCGCAATCGACTCCGACGCGCCCAGAAACAGGACGCCGCCCGGCCGGAGCGCATAGTGAAACAGGTTGAAGGCGCTCTTCTGCATCTCCCGGTTCAGGTAGATGAGCAGGTTGCGGGAGCTCACCAGATCCAGCTTCGAAAACGGCGGGTCGCCCAACAGGTTGTGGTTCGCGAAGAGCACCATCTCGCGGAGCACCGGGTGCACCCGATAGTGGGTCCCTTCGGGCACCAGGTAGCGCTGGACCCGCTCGGGGGTGAGGTCCGCCGCCACCGACTCGGGGTAGAGGCCCTGGCGGGCGGTCTCCAGCGCCGGGCCGCTCAGGTCGGTGGCAAACACCTGGAGCTCGGGCGGGCGGTCCATCTGCTCGGCCTGCTCATGGAGCAGCATAGCCAGCGAGTAGGCTTCCTCGCCCGTCGCACAGCCCACCGACCACACCCGCACCTGCTCGGTGGCGCCCTTGCCTTCAAACAGCGTCGGGATGATCGTCTCTTCCAGCGCCGCGAACGCCCCCGGGTCGCGGAAGAAGCGCGTCACGCTGATGAGTAGTTCCTGGAAGAGGGCGCGGGTTTCCTCAGGGTCCTCGCGCAGGAGCTCCAGGTAATCGACCAGTTTCGACTGCCGATTGACCGTGAGGCGACGGGCGAGGCGGCGCATGACCGTCGAGCGCTTGTACCCCGAAAAGTCGTGCCCCGTCCCGGCATACACCTGGGCGAGAATTTTGAGTACGACCTGTTCCTGCTCTTCGTCGGCTTCGGGCCATGCCTCCTCGTCGTCAGGCCGTGCGACCTGCGCGGCATGCGTCCAGTACGGGACGAGGTCGGCGGCCAGTTCACCGACGGGGGCCACCACATCGATGAGGCCCGTGTCGATAGCACTTTGGGGCATGCCGTCGTGCTCGGCCTCCTCGGGGTCTTGCACCATCGTGAAGCCCCCCGCCTCCTTGAGCGCCTTCATGCCCTCCGTCCCATCGGTGCCCGTTCCCGACAGCACAATGCCAATGGCCTCCTCGCCCCGATCCGCCACCAACGCCCGCAGAAACACGTCGATCACCGTGCGCTGCTCGTGCGGCGGCGGCCCCGCCTTGAGCTGCAACCGGCCGCCCGATAGGCCCAGCTCCGCCTTGGGCGGTAAGACGTAAACGGTATTTGGCGCGGGTGCCATGCCGTCTTCAATCCGCTTCACGGTCAGCGGGGTGTGGTGCTGAAGGATTTCGGCCAGGTTGCTTCCATGATCGGGCGAGAGGTGCATGAGCACCACGAACGCCATCCCGGTGTCAGCGGGCAGCGCGTCGAAGAATGCCTCCAGCGCCTGCACCCCCCCGGCGGAGGCCCCCAGCGCCACGATGGGAACGGTGCCGGCCTCCGGGGCTTCCGGTGTATCGGTGGGCTGCTCCGCGGGAGCGGACGAAGAATCGGACATGACGTATAGCGTTGTTCCCGTTATGGACGTGCGCCGCCTTGTCCCATGAACCCAACGGGGACGCTGCCCCGCTGGTGGGCCCCTCTTTCGGAGGCCGAAACGGCTCCAGGGACGCTCCAAGGGGATGCTGTGCAGCTGCCTCTATCCTGCGACCTCGCCCCGACAGCCCAAAGCACTCGCCCCCGTTCGGACGTGAAGGATCGGGCGGAACGTCGACCCGCTCAGCGACTCGTGGATGATGATTTCTAATGTACCGTGCGCGTTTCAATCAGTCAATCCTTGGATGACGCCGTCAGGGCGATCGCAGCTTAAAATGGAAGCACGCCCCCGTCGCTTCAACACAGAAAAACAGCGACCAGACTGCATTCCAGGCTGACCGTCACTCCCGCGAGGTCGGGCATTGTCCTCGTGTGGGGCGGGTATGACCGTTCAGTGGTTGGGTTGAGTCCCCGCAACGCTTGACATGCACTTGCCCTGATGACACCGCCCCCTTCCAGCCCGCGGTGTTTAATCACACGTTGTGCACTGTCAGCAGGCGGTCAGGCGGCGCGCGATGCAGCCACGAGGACGCAGCCCAGCGGATGCCAATTCTTCCCACCGCCCCACAGCCGTCCTACGGTGAGCGTTCCGAATCGGCGGCCGCAAAGCCAACCCGTTACGCCGGGAGACGCCACACCAGTTGGGCCCTTGACGCGAAGGGTCCACCCCGCAATCCGGATCGGATTTTCCACACGCGTGCCCGCCATTTTCCCACACGTCCTTCCGCACAAGACGCGTAGCACCCGTCCTCGGTTGCCGTCATCATATCGGTTGCCGTCATCATAGATGTACCGTTCGGCCCATCACCCAGCGCTGCTTTTCCTCGTTCTGACCCGCTTCTTCTTATGCATCCTGACCATCATCCACCTTCCCGTCTGTCCGACCCGTGCCGCCGCTCACCCGATGAGATGCGGCAGTTTTATCAGTACTGCTGGTCCCAGGCCTGGCGCGACTACCGCGATGCCGGCGCCCCCTTCGGCGCCACGACGCAAGGCTTCCGGCAGTGGCTGGCGTGCGACCAATACCCGACCGTCAACTAGCTCTGGACGCGCCACCACGCCCCCCGGGAAATCACCTACAGGGCGATCGGACATGTTCGGCAGCCCGGTTGCGACGATCGCGGGCAGCCCCGATCTCCCCACCGCGCTACCTTGGCCACCGCGCTGGCTGAACACTGCCGGCTGGGCAACGCTGGCTGGGCAACGCCGGCTGGGCAACGCCGGCTGGGC
>JAAAPH010000338.1 GCA_009908415.1 Bacteroidota bacterium | reverse complement strand
GCGCACGGCGGCGGCCGTGTACACTTCCTCGACCTCGCTCCCGACCAGAAACCGCGCCATGTCGAAGTCGTGAATCGTCATGTCGAAGAAGAGCCCTCCCGAGCTTCGAATGTAGTCGATCGGCGGGGGCGCGGGATCGCGGCTGATCAGGTGCAGCAGATGCGGGTCGCCCACTTCCCCCTGCACCACGGCCTCACGGACCCGGCGAAAGCTCGGATCGAACCGCCGGTTGAAGCCCACCTGAAACTTGACGCCGGCCCGCTCGACGGCCTCCAGCGCCCGGTCGATTTCGGGGAGCGCGAACGCGATGGGCTTTTCGCAGAAGATGTGCTTGCCCGCCGCCGCGGCCGCCTCGATGATCTCCGCGTGCGTGTCCGTCGAGGAGCAGATGACGACGGCCTCGATGGAGGCGTCCTCCAGAACGGCGCGGTAATCCTGCACGGCGTCCGAGGCGTCAACTTGTTGTGCACAGTCTCGCGCGGCGGCTTCATCGACGTCGGCCACCACCGAGAGCGCGGCGCGCGGAATCTGGTAGGCCAGATGCTTCGCGTGCACGCGGCCGATCCGGCCGGCGCCAATGATGCCAACATTCAGTGTGGGGGTCATAAACCTACCTCTCGAAGATATTCACGATTGCGTTGGGCACTCTCTCGGGGCGCCCCCATGCCGGGGAGCACGTCTTGCTCGACGACGATCCAGCCGTCGTACGCCCGGTCCCGGAGCGTGTCGATCACGGCCTCGAAATCGACGCATCCGTCGCCCAGCTCGCAGAAGATGCCGTGGCGCACCGCCTCGAAGTAATCCCACCCCTGCTGCCGGGCCTGCCGGGCAACCTCTGGATCGCAGTCCTTGAAGTGGACGTGCCCGATGCGCCCTCCAAAGCGGTCAAAGGCTTCGCCGAGCGCCTCGCATCCCTGCGGGCCCGCACCAAAGGCATAATGGCCCGTGTCCAAGACGAGCCCGACCAACTCTGGATCGGTCCGGTCGAGGAAGCGGTCGATCTCGCGCGGCGTCTCCACATACCCCGCGCAGTGATGATGAAACGCCGTGCGGAGTCCCGTCGCATCGCGCACGGCGCGGGCGATCCGGTTCGCGCCGTCGGCGAACGTCGGCCACGCCGCAGCGTCCAACCCCATTTCCGGGGTGATGCGCCCGGCGTGCTGGGTGCGCGTCGGGTCCGCGCCGTTGTCGTCCGCGAGGATCAGAAACGGTTGCTCCTCGTCGCTGACCGCAGCGAGCAGCCGCGCCACCTTCAGGGCATGCGCCTCGCCGCCGGCGTGCGCCTGCGGATCGCGGAGCGCCACGGGCACGAAGGCGCCGACCATCGTGAGCGATCGCTGCTCCAACTCGTCGCGGAGCGCCGCCGGATCCGTCGGCATGTAGCCCCAGTCTCCGAGCTCCGTGCCGGTGTAGCCGGTGGCGACGAGCTCGTCCAGCATCTGCTGGTAGCCGATCTCCTCGCCGTCCATGTCTTCAAACTCCAGGCTGCCCCATGAGCAGGGCGCGTTGGCCACTCGAATCGAGGCCGTCGATGGATCCGGGGGGGGAGGCATGTGTTCGGGCGGTTCAGTCTACAGAATACGGGGTCAGGCAGGAGAGTTGCGCAACGGCAGGAGGGCGATGCCGGCCGCTCAAAACGTGCGGCTCCACGTGTCGGGCCAGCGCTCCACGACGACCTTCGTCTGCGTGTAGAACTCGACGCCGTGCCGGCCCTGCGCGTGCAGATCGCCGAAGAAGCTGTCCTTCCATCCGCTGAAGGGGAAGAAGGCCATGGGCGCAGCCACGCCGATGTTGATGCCGACGTTCCCGGCATCGACCGCGTGCCGAAACTGCCGGGCGGCGGCGCCGCTGCTCGTAAAGAGGCAGGCCATGTTGCCGTACGACTTTTTGTTGATGAGCGCGATGGCCTCATCGACGGTGTCGACGTGCATGAGTCCGAAGACGGGGCCGAAGATTTCCGTCTGCGCCGTGTCACCGGCCGGCGGCACCCCGTCCAGGAGCGTCGGAAACATCCAGTGGCCGCTTTCGAAGCCGTCCACCTGTTGGCCACGCCCGTCGACGAGCACGCGGGCCCCTTCCTGCTCGGCCTGCCCAATCAGCCCTTCGATGCGCTGCCGGCTGTCGCCGGTGATGACCGGCCCCATCTCGACGTCGTCGTCCAACCCGTAGCCCACGTGGCGCTGAGCGGCCGCGTCGGCGATGGACTCGGTGAAGGGCTCGCGCGCGTCGCCCACCGTGATGGCGAGTGCGTTGGCGAGGCAGCGCTGTCCGGCACAGCCAAACGCCGAATCGGCCACGATGCGGGTGGTCATCTCCAGTTCGGCGTCGGGCATGATGACGACCGTGTTCTTCGCGCCGCCCTGGCACTGCGCGCGCTTGCCGTTCTCTGCGGCGCGGCGGTACACGTAGCGCGCCACGGGCGTCGACCCCACGAAGCTGACCGCGCGAACGGCATCGTGGTCGAGCAGCGTGTCCACCGCCTCCTTGCCGCCGTTGACGAGTTGGACGACGCCGCCGGGCAGGTCGGTCTCATCCAGCAGCTCGAAGAGCCGGACGGTCGTCATGGGCACCTTCTCGCTGGGCTTCAGGATGAAGCAGTTGCCCGTGGCAATGGCGTAGGGCAGGAACCACAGCGGAATCATGCCCGGGAAGTTGAACGGCGTGATGGCGGCCACCACCCCGAGCGGCTGGCGGATCATGTGCTCGTCGATGCCGCGCGCGATGTCCTCGTTATTCGCGCCTTGCATGAGCGAGGGAATGCCGCAGGCCGTCTCGACGTTCTCGATGCCACGCCGCAGCTCCCCGACGCTCTCGTTGTACGTCTTGCCGCACTCCTCGGTGATGGTGCGCGCCAGCTCGTCGAGGTGGTCCTCCAGGAGCTGCTTTAGGTGGAAGAGGTACTGCACGCGATCGGGCGCGGGCACGCGGCGCCACGCCGGGAACGCTTCGGCGGCGGCCTGCACGGCCGTATCCACCTCATCGGCCGGCGTCATCGGGACCGTCGCGAGGACGTCACCCGTGGCCGGGTTGGTGACGTCGAGGGGATCGGCGTTCTTCGACGCCTGCCAGGCGCCGTCGATGTAATTGGAAAGGGGACGGGTCATAAGGGGATCTTTCTCATTGTACGATGACGAGCGTGGTGCGTCACCAGCAGACGCGTCCGGGCACAGGCCGAGGCCGCCATCGCGTTGTCTGGTGGGATGGGGGTCTCATGGCTTATCGGCGGCCCTGCGATCGGAGCGCTCAAACTCTTCGATTTCGTGCGTCAGCGCCTCCAGGTCCTCCCCACCGGCCATCATTTTCAGCACCTCCTCGCGGCTGACCTCGTCCTTCGCGAAGGTGCCGTAGCTCTGCCCCCGATCCAGGATGGTGAACCGGTCGCCGATGGGGTAGGCGTGATGCACGTTGTGGGTGATGAAGACAATGCCGACGCCCTGCGCGCGGGCTCGCGCGATGTAGCGCAGCACGACGCCGACCTCCTTCACCCCCAGCGCCGAGGTGGGTTCGTCGAGGATCAGCACCTTGGCGCCGAAGTAGATGGCGCGGGCGATGGCCACGGATTGCCGCTCCCCGCCCGAGAGGGTCCCCACCGGCTGGGTCGCATCGCGGATGTCGATGCCCAGCTTGCCCAGTTCCTCGCGTGCGATGCGGGACGCGCGCTTCATGTCGAACTGCCGAAAGGGCCCCCACCCGACCGTCGGCTCGGCGCCCAGGAAGAAGTTGCGGGCGATGCTCATGAGCGGGATCATGGCCAGGTCCTGATACACGGTGGCGATGCCCCGCTCCAGCGCCTCGCGCGGCGAATCGAACTGCACCGCCTCCCCCTCCACGCGGATGCGCCCCTCATCGGGCGGATGGACCCCCGCCAGGCATTTGATCAGCGTGGACTTGCCCGCCCCGTTGTCGCCCAACAGGCACAAGACCTCCCCGGCGCGCACGGCCGTGGAAATATCCTTCAGGGCGATCACGCGTCCGAAGTACTTCGAAATGGTGTCGACCTCGATCAGAGGAACGGTGTCAGCCATATCGGCCTCTCGTTTTTCAGCGAACAGGGTAGCGTCGCGGACCTCTCAACGGTTTTGCATGGCCTGGCGGCGCACCCAGTTATTCACCAGCACGGCAACCAGCAACATGCCACCGAGGAACACCTGAAACCAGTCGGCGTCGACGCCGGTGAAGACGATGCCCTGGCGTACCATCCCAAAGATGAGCGCGCCAAAGACGGCGCCGATCACCGTGCCGTAGCCGCCGGTCAGCAGCGTGCCGCCGATGACGACCACGATGATGGCGAAGAACTCGCGCAGCTCGCCGCGGAGCACGTCGGCGCCCGAGAAGGAGACCGCCTGGATGACCCCCACCAAGCTCGCCGCGATGGCCGTGAGGATGAAGAGCGTCAGCTTCACCGTGCGGACCGGCACGCCCGTGTTGCGTGCGGCCTCGGCATCGCCGCCCACGCCGTAGATCCAGTTGCCGAAGGGGGTGCGTTGCAGGGCCCACGCGGCCAGCGCCGCCAGGCCGAGCCACCACAGGATCGACACCGGAAAGCCTACGCCCCACACGGTGACGTCGCTCGCAAAGAGGGTGTACGCCCAGTCGTACCCGGCGGCCTCACTCAGTCCGCCGACCTGCGTGCGGCCGGTGATGAGCCGGGTGACGCCGATCGTCGCGCCGCGGAAGATGAACAGCGAGGCGAGTGTGATGATAAACGACGGCAACCCGGTGCGCAGGACGAGGTAGCCGTTGAAGCTCCCCACGAGCACGGCAAAGACGAGCACGGCGATGAGCACGGCGCTCAACGGCCATCCGTACTCGACGGCGAGGATGGTGGTCATCATGCCGCTGGCGCCAATAATCGACCCAACCGACAGGTCGAACTCGCCGCCGATCATGAGCAGCGCGACCGCGATGGCCAAGATGCCGAGCTCGGCCGACACCTCCAGGTAGGTGGCCGTTCCCCGAAGGCTCAGGAAGCCCTGATCGCCGGCCAGCACGGCGAAAAAGATCCAGACGACCAGCGCGCCCCCCGCAGCCCCCAGCTCCGGCCGGCTGATGAGACGCTGCAGGAAGCTGGTCTCGACGATGCGTTCATCCGCCGACGCATCGCGCGTGTCGGCTTCGTCTTGTTCTATGGTCTGTGGGGCGTGTGCCATGGACCCTCCGTGGCCCGAAGTGAATGCCGTGAAACCCTCAAGCGGCCTGCTCCGCGTGCGTTCAGCGCCGTCCTTGCTCGGTCAAACGCTGCAGCGCCTCGACGTTGTCGGCGGTGACCAAGGCCGGCCCGGTCCGGATCACATCATCCGGGAAGGTATTCTGGTTGCGGAGATGCAGGCTCAACAGCATGACCGGGAGATAGCCCTGCAGGTACTGTTGCTGGTCGATCGCAAACTGAATGCGTCCGTCCGTGATGCCTTCCAGGATTTCAGGGGAGAGGTCGCACGTCGCCATCGTCACCTGATCGTGCCGACCCGCCTCTTCGAGCGCCCGAAGGGCCGGCTGGATCATCGACGGCCCCAACGTCAATAAGCCATCGACATCGGGATCGGCCGAGAAGCGGGCCTGAATGCGCTGCTGCGATTCGGTGGGATCCCCCATCTCGACGGCCAGCACGTCCGTCGTGGCTCCGGCTTCGTCCATGGCATCGGCAAACCCTTCACAGCGCCGGTCGAGGGCGGCATTGCCCACTTCCTGGTTGACGCATAAGCCGCTCTGGACGCCGGCGGCCGCCATCTGCTCGCCGGCCCGGTACCCGGCCTCGTATTCGGTTTGCCCGACGTGCGTCAGCACCCCCAGCTCCTGCGCCGCATCATATCCCGAATTGATCGACACGACGGGGATCCCAGCGGCCAGGGCCTCCCGAATGGGCCGGCGCAGGGCGTCGGGATCCGGCAGACTCACCACCAACCCGTCCGGGTTGGAGGCGATAGCGGCATCGATCAGCTGGCCCATGACAACCATGTCGAACGAGTCGGGCGACTGATACTCGACGCGCACCCCAACCTCTTGCGCCGCCTGACGGGCCCCGTTCTGCACGACGGACCAGAACGGGTCGGCCGCCTGGCCATGCGTCACGAACACAATGCGCAGATTATCCGCTGGACCGGCCTCCGCCCCGCCGGCCGAGCCGGCGTCGTTGCCCGAGCAGCCGCCCAGCAGGAGCAGCGCGGCGACGAGCAGGGCCCGAAGGCCAATCGAAGAATTGTACATAACACGTTTTGCTTTGGATGGAAGGACTTCAATCTAGCGCGTGACCGCGTCGTGCTGACCGGGCTGGAGGAACTCGCGCTCTTTGGCGCGCCCCTCTTCCCACGCGGCCCGCGCGTTGTCGACGGCCGGCATCGCGCTCACCTCGGCCACGGGCACGTCCCACCAGCTCTCGTAGCTGGGCACGTCCTCGTAGCGGTCGCTCTGCACGTAGATTACCGTCGTCCGGTCGGCCGCCTTCGCCTCATCGAGCGCCTCGGCGACGTCGCTGCGCGTCTCGCACCGGATGACGTGGGCGCCGAGGGTCTCGGCGTTGGACGCCAGGTCCACCGGGAGCAGCTCGACCTCCTCGTCGTCGCCGGGCAGCGCGTCGCCCTGCGGGTAGGCATAGCGCGTGCCGAAGCCCTCCTGCCCCAGCGAGCGGCTGAGCCCGCCGATGCTCTTGAACCCCTCATTGTCGAGGAGCACGATCGTCAGCTTGTAACCCTCCTGAATGGACGTCACGATCTCGGAGGAGAGCATCAGGTAGCTCCCGTCGCCCATGAGCACGTAGACCTCGCGGTCGGGGTCGGCCATCTTCACGCCCAGCCCGCCGGCCACCTCGTAACCCATCGTGCTGTAGCCGTATTCGAGGTGGTACTGCTTCGGGTGGCGCGCCCGCCAGAGCTTGTGCAGGTCGCCCGGCAGGCTGCCCGAGGCGCAGATCATCACCGCCTCCGGGTCGCCCTCCTCGTTCACCGCACCGATGAGCTCGCCCTGGCTGGGCCGCGGCGCGTGGCGGATGCCGTAGATGCGGTCGACCTCTTCGTCCCACGCGGCGCGCAGCTGTTCGCAGCGCGACCGGTACGCGGGCGCCACGGTCCCCCCCTCCACCAGCTCGCTGAGCTCGTCGAGCGTCGCCCGCGCATCGCCCACGAGCGGGAGGGCCGCGTGCTTGTAGGCGTCAAACTCGGCCACGTTGATGTTGATGAAGCGCACGTCGGGGTGCTGGAAGGCCGTCTTGCTCGCCGTCGTGAAGTCGCTGTAGCGCGTGCCGATGCCGATCACGAGATCGGCCTCCTTGGCGATGCGGTTGGCCGCCGAGGTGCCCGTGACGCCGACGGCGCCGAGGTTCATCGGGTGGTCGAAGCGGAGGCTGCCCTTGCCCGCCATCGTCTCGCCGACGGGGATGCCGGTCTGGCGCGTGAAGCGGTCCAGCGTCTCAGTCGCCCCGCTGTAGATGACCCCGCCGCCGGCCACGATGAGGGGCCGCTCGCTCTGACGGATCCACGCGGCGGCCTCCTCCAGCGCGGCGCGGTCCGGGCGGTTGCGCGGCACGCGCCAGACGCGTCGCTCGAAAAGCGCGTTCGGGTAGTCGTGCGCCTCGGCCTGCACGTCCTGCGGCATGGCGAGCGTGACGGCGCCCGTGTCGGCCGGGCTCGTGAGCGTTCGCATCGCCTCCATCAGCGCCCGCGGCAGCTGGTCCGGCCGGTTGATCCGGTCCCAGTAGCGACTGACCGCCCGGAAGCTGTCGTTGACCGAGATGTCCTGGGTGTGCTCCGATTCGAGCTGTTGCAGCACCGGCGCCACGTTGCGCCGTGCAAACAGGTCGCCGGGCAAGAGCAGCACCGGCAGCCGGTTCACCGTCGCCACCGCCGCGCCGGTGATCATGTTCGTCGCCCCCGGGCCGATCGACGAGGTGCAGGCGAAGGTCTGCAGGCGGTTGCGCATCTTGGCGAAGCCGGCCGCCGTGTGCACCATGGCCTGCTCGTTGCGGGCCTGGTAGTAGCGCAGCCCCGGCTCCTGCTGCAGCGCCTGGCCGAGGCCGGCGACGTTGCCGTGCCCGAAGATGCCAAAGCATCCGGCGAAGAACGGCTGCTGCTCTCCATCGCGCTCGACGTATTGATTGCTGAGAAAACGGACAACGGCCTGCGCCGTCGTGAGTCGCGTCGTGTCGCTCATGGTCGGTACCTCCGTTGGTGCTCTGGTGTGCGTGTGTATGTGTGTATGAGCGTGTGGGGGTGTGAGGGCATGGGAGCGTGGACGCTCTCCCATCCTCACAGCGGCCCACACGCCCACACGCTACAATCCCCCGCGCTCGTCGGCGAAGGCCATCACTTCGTCGTAGGTCGGCATAAAGTTGGCGCACCCGTGGGCGGTGACGACGATGGCGCCGCACGCGTTGCCGAGCCGGGCCGACGTCCGCCAGTCCCATCCCTTCACGCGGCCGTAGAGAAAGCCCGCCGCAAAGGCATCGCCCGCCCCGAGGATGTTGTGCACGTCCACGGGAAAGCCGGGCGCGTCGATCGCCGAGTGGCCGGGCCGGTGGATGCGCGCCCCCTCGCGCCCCCGCTTCTCGACGAGCGCCGTCGGGCCGAGCTGCAGCAAGCCCTCAATTGCCTGGTCGAGGTCGCCTTCTACGTGTGCATCGGACACTTGCGAGTGCGTAAGCGCCACCTGGTCGGGACTCGCCAGCATGGCCGCCTTGATCTCGTCCTGCGTGCCGACCAAAACGTCCACCGAGCGCAAGGCCGAGCGCACGGCCACGCCAAAGGCGCGCGCGTCGTGCCACTGATCCGGCCGGAAGTCGATGTCGAAGACGACCTCGGCGCCGGCCTGCTGGGCCTGCTCGGCGGCAAAGAGCGTCGCGCTGCGGCTCGGCTCACCGCTCAGGTTCGTACCCGCAAACTCGAAGGCCTGCACGCCGTCGATCGGCGCGGCGAGCACGTCGTCGATCGTGAGCGCGATGTCGGCGCAGTTGTCACGATAGTAGACGAGCGGAAACTTGTCCGGCGGCTCGATCCCGAGCACCACGGCGCTCGTGCGCCGGCCCGCCTTCCGCGGGATGAACTGCGTCGCGACGCCCTCCTCGTCCAGAAAGCGCTGAATGAAGTCGCCGACCGGATCCTCGCCCAACGCGGTGAGGAGCGCGGCGCGCAACCCGAGCCGTTGCGCCCCCACGCTGATGTTGGTCGGCGAGCCGCCCACGTACGAGGCAAAGCTCTCGATCTCCTCGAAGGGCGCACCCACGTCGTTGGCATACAGGTCGATCGACGAGCGCCCCATCGTGAGGAGGTCGTATCCGCCGCCGGAGGACGGGCTCGCATCAGAGGGGGAGTTGGCCGGTGCAGTCATGCGCCTGGAAGGTCAGGTTCCTGGGATCTCGTAGAGCGGGAGGGCGGGATTCTGGGTCGTGTACTGCTCCTTGACCCCGGTGTGGGCCGGGTCGTCGGTGTTGGCCAGCGACTGCGCGCTGCCGGCCAAGACGTTCAGGTAGTAGGTCGTGTAGCCGGGCGCGCTGACGACCGGGTGGTAGCCCTCGGGGACGAGCACGATGTCGCCATCGCGCGCGAGGAGCACCTCGTCGATCGGATAGCCCGCCGCGTGGAGCGGCGACTCCGGATCGGTGTAGATCCGCTGGTAGGCAAACCCGTCGGGCTTGTCGATCCGGTAGTAGTAGATCTCTTCGAGGTCGGCCTCGACGACGTTGCCCTCGTCGTCGGTCTTGTGCACGTCGTGCTTGTGCGGCGGATAGCTCGACCACCCCCCGCTCGGCGTGTACACCTCCACGAGCACCAGCCGGTCGCAGTCGAAGCCCGGCGGGATGATGTCGTTGATCTGCCGCGTGACGTTGTCGCCGCCCCGGATCTCGACGTTGACGTCTGCGGGCGTGATAAGCCGGGGTGGATGGTCCGCCTCGGTCGGCACCCACGCCACGCCGAGCTCGCAGTCGGTCTGCGCCTCGACGGTGAAAGTCGTTTGGCGCGGCAGGTACACCGCGTGCGGCGGCCCCTCGAACACGTCCCTCCGCCCGCCGACGCCCTCCCACCGGCCGCGGTCTGAGTCGACATCTGCCGTGCCGCCGAGCATAACGAGCGCGAGCTCGTGGCCGCCGGTCTCGGCCTGCCACGTCGCGCCCCCAGAGAGGCGGCGCGCCTGAAAGTGGATCAGGTCCCAACCGGCCGTCTCCGGCGTTACCTCGGCGAGCACGCCCCCGCCGTCCTCCTCGGTCGCACCGTTGGGATGGATGATCAAATTATCCGCGTCGTATTGCATAGAGTCGGTTGCTATTGGGCTATTCATGGGGTCGCGAGATCGGGCGTCCAGCCGGCGCGCACCGTCTCTACGGAGACCGGCTCGTGCCGGCGGGCAGAGAAGGTGGCGGCCAGGGCCAGTTCGAAGGCGGCGAGCGCATCGGCCCCCGTAACGGCGGGTGGGCGCCCCGCCTGGATGCAAGCGACGAAGTCTTGGATCTGCGCGCGGTAGGCCGTGCCGAACCGCTCCATCAGATAGTTTTCCCGGCTGGAACCGCTTTCTTTGCGCATCCAGCAATCGTCGTCGGCCGCTTCGTCGCCCCCCACGTGCACGACGCCATCCGTGCCCAGCACCTCGGTGCGCACGTCGTAGCCGTACACCGCGTTGCGGCTCACCTCGATGTTGCCGAGCGCGCCGTTTGCGAAGTGCAGGTTGATGACGGCATTGTCGATGTCCCCCACGGGCTGGAGATCATCGCAGGCCAGCAGGGCGCCCGTCGCGCTCACGCGCTTCACCTCGCTCTCCATCAGCCACCGCGCGAGGTCGAAGTCGTGAATGGCCATGTCGAGGATGAGCCCGCCGCTCGTGGCCGGGTCGGCAAACGCGGGGTCCGGGCACCCCGGGTCTCGCCCGACGGCCTTAAAGGTGATGGGCCGTCCGATCTGCCCCTGCTCCAGTGCCCGCTTCGCCCGCTGATAGGCCGGGTCAAAGCGGCGCATGAAGCCCACCTGTAGCGGCACGCCGGCCTGCTCGGCCGCAGCGACGGCCTCCCGGGTGGCGTCGAGCGACAAGGCCAGCGGCTTCTCGCAGAAGATGGCTACCCCGGCCTGCGCGGCAGCGATCACGATCTCCGCATGCGTGCTGGTGGGCGTCGCGATCACAACGGCGTGCAGATCCGGCAGCTGCAATGCCTGTGCTGGATCGCCGACCACGTGGGGCACGTCGAGTGCCGCCACGGCGGGGTCTTCCGGCTGCACCGCCGGGTCGGCAATCGCGTACAGCGCGGCGCGTTCGACCCGATCGGCGATGGTGCGCGCATAGATGCGCCCCATCCGCCCGAAGCCAATCACCGCTATGTTGAGTGCTGACGATGCCATTCGAAAACGGATGTAAAGCCCTGGTTAGGCGTCGGAGCGAGGGGGCGGGGCCGTGCTCTCCCGCCGAACGAACCGGGGCGGAAGAACCCGATTCTGCACGGTCTTTCCCTCGATCAGGTCATGCAGCATTTGCATGGCGATGCTGCCCATCTCCCGCTTGAGCTGGTGCACGGTCGTCAGCGAGGGTGTGACGTAGCGGGCGAGGTCGATGTCGTCAAACCCGACGACGCTGCATGCGTCCGGAACGCGCACGTCCTGATGCTTGCAGGCCAGCAGCACGCCCGTGGCCACCATGTCGTTGAAGCAAAAGATGGCGGTCACGCCGGCGCTCAGCAGGCTCGGCGTCAGGGCTTCCGCTGCCGTAACGTCCTGGTCCCGCCCGATGCCCGCGGGCGCGGCGATCTCCACCCAATCGTCCTGCGGCTCGATGCCGGCTTCTGCCAGGGCGTCCAGATACCCCTGCCGCCGCCGCTCATTCGAGAGCGGACGGTTCCGAACGCCCAGGTACCCGATCCGCCGGTGGCCCCGGTCGATCAGATGGCGCACGGCCTGGCGCGCGCCCGTCTGATCGTCCACCGTAACGGAATGCAGAAAGTCACTGTCCTCACCGGCCTCGCTGTTGATGAGCACGACCGGCACGTCGATACGCGCGAGCCGGTCGAGGTGGTTGCTCCCGATGCGGGAGGACGCGACGAGAATACCATCGACCCGGCGCCGATGGAAGGTCTCGATCACCTGGATTTCCTGGTTCGGATCGTTGTGGGATGCGTTCAGAAACACGCTGAGCCCCACGGGCTGAGCGACCTCCTCCACCCCTTTCACCACGTCGGCCAAGAACGGATCGGCGATGGAGGTGACCACGAGGCCGACGGCGTTCGTGCGGTTCGTCTGGAGGCTCTGCGCGACGGCGTTTGGCGTGTAGCCCATCTCGCGGGCCAGGCGCTTCACCCGCTCGCGGGTTGCGTCGCTGATGAGCGGGCTGTCGCGCAATGCCCGCGACACGGTCGAGTGCGTCGTGTCTGCAGCTTTCGCAATGTCTTTGATGGAAACGCGGTCGGCCATGAAGGGCGGCGTGGCGGCTATTGGGCCCGGATCGGCTCCGGCGGTACGGCGCCGGACATCCAGGTAATGGCGAGCAGAGTGCACACGTGTGCACGCCATGATAGCAAAGCGCGCACTCATCATCAAGAGATCTTCACACGCGCCCGGTCGGTCGGCATCACGCCGCCCCCTCTGACCACACGGGGCCGTCGGGGTAGGCAAATCGACGGCGGCTCTCGGGCTTCATCGTGATGCTGTATCCGGGCGCCGTCGGGGGCATGTAGTGCCCGTCGCGGATGGTGACGGGATCGACGAAGTGCTCGTGGAGGTGGTCGACGTACTCGACGATGCGCCGGTCCAGCGACGCGCTCACAGCGATATAGTCGACCATCGCAAGATGCTGGACATGCTCGCACAGTCCCACACCACCCGCGTGCGGGCACACCGGGACGTCGAACTTCGCCGCCATGAGCAGAACGGCTAACACCTCGTTCACGCCCCCCAGGCGGCAGCTATCGATCTGGCAGAAATCGATCGCCCCGGCCTGCAGGAATTGCTTGAAGAGGACGCGATTCTGGCACTGCTCGCCCGTCGCCACGCCGATCGGCGCAATGGCCTCGGCGATGGCGGCGTGCCCGAGCACGTCATCCGGACTCGTGGGCTCCTCGATCCACCACGGATCAAATTCCGCCAATGCCTCCATGTACGCGATGGCTTCGTCCACCCCCCAGCGCTGATTGGCGTCCATCATGAGGTAGCGGTCCGGGCCGATCGCCTCACGGATGAGCGCGGCCCGACGTCGGTCGTCGTCAAGGTCAGCGCCCACCTTGAGCTTGAAGTGCGTCCATCCCGCCTCCAGCCCTTCGCGGCACCGCTGGCGGATGCGGTCGTCGGCGTAGCCGAGCCAGCCCACCGAGGTCGTGTATGCGGGGTAGCCGGTGCGTCGGAGCTCGGCCTCCCGCTCGTCGCGGGTGGCGGCGCGTCGCTCCAGAAGGGCTCGCGCCTCCTCCGGCGTGATCGCATCGGTGATGTAGCGGAAGTCGATACAGGCCACGAGCTCGTCGGGCGTCATGTCGACGAGCAGCTTCCAGAGGGGCTTGCCTTCCCCCTTCGCATACAGGTCCCACACGGCGTTCACGAGCGCAGCCGTGGCCAGATGGATGACCCCCTTCTCGGGCCCAACCCACCGGAGCTGGCTGTCGCTGGTGAGCGTGCGCCAGAAGCCCGCCATATCGGCCGTGATCGCCTCCAGCGTCTGGCCGACCACAAGCGGCGCCAGCGACTCGATGGCCGCGACGCAGAGCTCATTGCCCCGCCCGATGGTGAAGGCCAGCCCGTGCCCTTCTGCCCCCCCGGCGCCGCTCGTGTGCAGCACGACGTAGGCAGCCGAGTAGTCGGGGTCGGTGTGCATGGCGTCCGAGCCGTCGAGGGTGCGCGACGTGGGAAACCGGATGTCATGGACTGTGCAGTCGGTGATGGTGATGGGCATGGGAGCGTCGGCTGGTGTGGGTTCAACTCGTAAACCTTGCTGGCCTCTTCCGAATCGGGGATGGCGCAAGCGTGTGTTACGCGTGGCGAAGCCTTGGCTATTCGCCCCCCGCCCCGCTCTACATCGCCGTGAATCCGCCATCGATGGGAAGGGCCACGCCGGTGACGAACGTGGCCTCGTTCGAGACGAGCCAGAGGGCCGCATCGGCACACTCCTCGGGCGTGCCGAGCCGGCCCATCGGCTGCGCCGCGCTGTACGCCTGCCACGCGGCCGCCGGGTCGGGCATCGCCTCGGCGAAGCGCTCCAGCATGGGCGTGTCGATGATGCCGGGGCACAGCGCGTTGACGCGGATGCCGGCCTCGGCATAGTCGAGCGCGAGGGCCTTCGCCAGCAGGACGGCCGCCCCTTTCGAGGCGCAGTACACGGGGGAGTTCTTCTGGGCGACGAGCCCCGTCTTGCTCGCCGTGAAGAGCATCGCCCCCCGATCCGGCTGGTCTTCCATGATGGGGAGGGCGTAGCGCGCTGCGTACAGGAGCGCCTTCACGTTGACGTCCAGCACGCGGTCGATCTCCTCGTCCGAACTCTCCGGAAGGCGCTTGGGGAGCGTCACGCCCGCGTTGCAAAACAGGATGTCGAGGCGCCCGAACGCGTCCAGACACGTGTCGATCGCCCGCTCGTTGTCGGCCCGCTTTCGCACGTCCGTTTCTACGAAGAGCGCCTCGCCGCCCTTCGCTTCGATCGCATCGGCAACGGCCTGCCCCTCCTCAGGCCGGATGTCCGCGACGACGACGCGCGCGCCCTCGGCGGCAAACCGCGCGGCGCACGCCCGCCCGATGCCGAGCGCCGCTCCGGTGATCACGGCCGTTTTGTCTCGAAGACGCATCGACGAAGAAGGAGCCGACAAACAGATTACGCGGTTTCAGCGGCGCCGAGGCGATACACGCGTTCGGCGGTGCCCCGAAAGAGCTGGTGCTGCTCGGCCGACGAGGCATCATAGACCACGGCGCGCACGAGCTGCACCCATTCCGGATACGTGCTCGCCAGCTTCAATACGGGCCAGTCGCTGCCGAACATGACCCGGTCGAACCCGAACGCCTCGATGGCATGCTCCAGGTAAGGCCGGACGGCGTCTGGCGTCCAGGCCGCCGGGTCGGCTTCGGTGAGCACGCCGGAGACCTTGCAGACCACGTTCGGGCGGTCCGCCAGCGCGTCGATGTGCGCCCGCCACGGGTCCAGGTGGCCCTCTCGGATCGCTGGCTTGCCGATGTGGTCGAGCACGAACGACACGTCCGGGCACTGATCGACCAGTTCGATGACCTGCGGCAGCTGGTGGTGATAGACGCACACGTCGAAGGTAAAGTCGAAGTCGGCCAGCCGTTGCACGCCCTCGACGAACGACGGCTGCAGGCAGAAGTCCGGATCCGGCTCGTCCTGTAGGAGACGCCGCACGCCGCGCACGAGCGGCTGGTCGGCGAGCCATTCGATGTGGGAATGGACGGCCGCGCCGCGCTCCAGCGACGCATGCGCCACAATGCCCTGCAGCCGCGCGTCGTGCTCGGCAAGCTGGTGCACCCAGCGCACCTCGTCGCGCGCGACGGCATCGTCGAAGGCGACGGTGCACTCGACGAAGACCATCCGTTCCACCGCGACCTCGTCACTCCGGACGGCGTCGAACGCGTCGAGGTCGTGCGTCTGATGGAGGACGGCCTCTTCCCGCACCCATTCGTACGCGAAGCGCTCCAGATCCCAGAGGTGAAGATGCGTGTCGATCAGGGGAAAAGGAAGCATCCGCGACGGCGTTGTGCCCACGTCATGCTATTCGCATTTGTAGGCAATTAGAGTTACCATTTGCACGCGCATGGTACATGCTCCCCTCCTAGAAATCAAGATTCGATGTACTCGCTCGACGGGCAGACCGCCATCATTACCGGCAGTGGATCGGGCATCGGGGCCGCCATCGCCGACCTCTTCGCCGAGCAGGGCGCCGACGTGGCCGTGCTCGACGTCGACACGACCGCCGGCGCGGAAACGGTGGAGCGCATCACCGCAGCCGGCGGATCGGCCGCCTTCTTCGAATGCGACGTGAGCGACCAGTCTGCCGTCCAGGCGACCTTCGACGCCATCGCCCAGACGTTCGGCGGCGTGGACGTGCTGATTAACAATGCTGGCGTGGCGCACATTGGCGATGTTGAAAGCACGACGGAAGAAGACTTCGACCGCATCTACCGCGTGAACGTCAAAGGCGTGTACAACGGCCTACACGCGAGTATTCCCCTCATGAAAGACGACGGAGGCGGCAGCATCGTGAACATCGCCTCTGTCGTGTCCACCGTGGGCATCCCGGACCGGTTTGCCTACTCGATGAGCAAGGGCGCCGTGCTCACGATGACGTACTCGGTGGCCTGCGACTACCTCGACGACAACATCCGGTGCAACAGCATCGCTCCGGCCCGCGTGCACACGCCCTTCGTGGACGGCTTCCTCGCGGAGAACTATCCGGACCGGCAGGACGAGATGTTCGAGCAGCTCTCCCAGACCCAACCCATCGGACGCATGGGCACGCCGGAGGAGATCGCGCATCTTGCCCTGTATCTCAGCTCCGACGCCGCCGGCTTCATCACCGGCTCCAACTTTCCGATCGACGGCGGCTTCACCACCCTCAAACCCTGACCCACTCCCTTCGATATGCAACTGATCCGATTCGGTGCGCCGGGCGACGAACAACCCGGCGTGCTCCTCGACGACGGCCGACGCATCGACGTCTCCGCCGCCTTCTCCGAGTACGATGCGTCGTTCTTCGGCGGGGACGGCCTCACGCGCCTGCGTGCATGGTGCGATGCGAACGCTGACACGGCCCCCACCCTCCCGGACGCCGCACGGCTCGGGCCGCCGCTGGCCCGCCCCAGCAAGATCGTCTGCATCGGGCTCAACTACGAAGATCACGCGCGCGAGTCCGGCAACGACCTGCCGGAGGAGCCCGTCATCTTCTTCAAGGCCACGAGCGCCATCGCCGGCCCCAACGACGACGTATTCCTGCCGCGCGGCAGCACCAAGACCGACTGGGAAGTGGAACTCGGCGTCGTGATCGGGCAGCAGGCCTCGTACGTGAGTGAGGAGGACGCCATGGATCACGTGGCCGGCTACCTGCTCCACAACGACTACTCGGAGCGCGCCTTTCAGCTGGAACGGGGCGGCCAGTGGGTGAAGGGCAAAAGCTGCGACACGTTCGCGCCGCTGGGTCCCGTGCTCACCCCGCGGGACAGCATCGAGGACGTACACGACCTCGACATGTGGCTGACGGTCAACGGCACGTTCATGCAGCAAGGCTCGACGTCGAACATGGTGTTTGGCGTGCCGACGCTCGTCAGCTACCTGAGTCAGTTCATGACGCTGCTGCCCGGCGACATCATTTCGACGGGGACGCCGGCCGGTGTGGGCCTCGGCCTGGACCCGCCGCAGTACCTCAAACCGGGCGATGTCGTGGAGCTGGGCATCGACGGGCTCGGCCAGGCGCAGCAGCGCATCCGGCCGTCGAGCTAGGGGCGCATGGGTCCCCAACGTGGCCGTCGGTGGCCGCCCGGCGACCCTCCGGCGCGGTACGCGCCCCGGGGCGACCTTCACGTCACGACGCCGGCCCGGCGGGCGCCGACGGATCGACCCGCTCGGCGAAGACGAGGAAGAAAAGCCCGTAGAGCGCCACCACGACGAAGCAGATCAGCGGCACCGCGTACGCCAGGTTGATGCTGCCGGTGGCATCCGAGATGAGCCCCTGTACGGCCGGCAGGGCCGCCCCGCCCAGGATGGCCATAATCAGCCCCGAGCCGCCGATCTTGGCATCTTCGCCCAGGCCGCGCACGGCCAGCCCGAAGATGGTCGGAAACATCAGCGACATGCATCCCGAGATGCCGATGAGCGCGATGACCCCCACGTATCCGCCCCCCAGCATGACGACCGCCGTCAGCACAATGGCCAGGCCCGACAGCACCGTCAGCATCGTGCTGGACTTGACGTAGTTCATCAGCCACGTGCAGAGAAACCGGGAGACGGTAAAGAGCACCAAGGCCGCGATGTAGTAGCTGGCCGCCTGGGCTTCGGTGTGGCCCAGCTCGTCCATCACGTAGCGGATGGTGAACGACCATACGCCGATCTGGGCGCCCACGTAGAAAAACTGCGCGACCACGCCGCCCAGGTAGTGCTTGAGGCGGACGAGCCGCTTCAGCGTAGCCCACAGACTGATCTGGCGGGTCCGATCCGAATCGTCCGGCATATCGGTGGCGGCGATCATCGCCCAGACCACGACGAGCACGACGGCCACGCCCACATACGGCCCCATGACGGCCGTCAGCTCGGCCGACTGGATCGCCTGCAGCTGCTCCGCGGACATCTGCGCCCGCTCCTGGGCGGTGGACCGGTTGAGGTTGGACAGAATGAACACCTGGCTGAGAAAGACGCCCGTGATGGAACCGAGCGGGTTGAACGACTGCGCCAGGTTGAGCCGCTGCGTCCCCGTCGCCGCCGGGCCGAGTGAAATGATAAACGGGTTCGCGCTCGTCTCCAGGATCGAGAGGCCGCCGGCGAGGATGTAGAGGGCCCCCAGAAAATGCAAGTAGTTCATCGTGATGCTCGCCGGGTAGAACAGCAGCGCCCCAACGACAAACAGGCCCAGTCCGAGCAGTACGCCTGCCTTGTACGTGTACCTCCGGATGAACAGCGCCGCCGGAAGCGCGAGGCCCCCGTACGCACCATAGAAGGCGACCTGCACCCACGAGGTCTGAAAGTCCGACATGCTCAGGATGCGCTTGAACGCTGCCAGAAGCGTATCGGTCATGTTGTTGGCCAACCCCCACAGCGCAAAGCAACTCGTCAGCAAGATGAAAGGCCACAGCATGCGGCGCGGCACCACGGGCGGCTTGGAGGCAGCGACGGAAGCCACCGGCTCGTCGGACGTTTCGTTCATCGGCTCAACCTGGGGGCAATGGGTGGGGCCGTACAGTATGCAGGAATCCGCGTCGCTCGGAAGACGCGCCACGGACGCGCCGGTCCATACGGCGTACCCGACGGATTAGCGTACAGAGTACGACACAGCGCCTTGAATGTGAACCCAAAGACCGTGCGGCCCTCCAGCGCTGTTTTCCTTTCCGACGATTGCCCTCCAGCCATACCGCCTTTACGCTGCGCAATGATGTTAAAAAGGGTATTCTCCTCACTCCTCAAGCGTCCAGGGGAGGCGTTCCCCATCAACATTCTCACACTTCTGCCAAGAAGAAGGGTGCTAAAGACCCGGCGCGCCCTCTCCGAAAACTGATGACGTCCAGGCTTTCTTCCCACCAATGAGCCCCGACATGACATCAGACTACAGGCAGCGCCGCTATCAGCGCGAATTGAGCCGCCTGTTACAGCGCGTGCTGCAACTTGATGAGATCCTGTGCAAGAACGCGGTGCTTGACGCGGAGCGCGCCGCCCACATCAAGGCGCAAATCAAGCGCAGCCAACGGAAGCTCGACCTCGTGTACGATGAACTCGACTTCCTGGAAGCAGAGGGTTCCTAAGCAGAAGGCACCTCTGGCGTGCGAGCAGGGTCAACGCTCGACGAGCACGACGGTACTATCCCGGTCGAAGAAGACCCACACGGTATCGATTCGACCGTATCGGCGCACGCGATACGCTTCGGCGAGGGGCAAGGCATACAGCGGGCCGGTCCGCTGAACGCGAAGCGGATCCCCCAGGGCAACCCGCACGTCGGCCGGGCTCATGCCGGGCGCAGCTTGGCCGCGCAGGAGAGCCACTTCGATGTGAGGCGGATGCTGATAGAGAGCAATATGCTGCTCAACGCGGCGCATGGTTCGCTGCTGGACACAGCCGGCAATGAATAGGGCAGCAACCATGATTCCCAACAGTGTCGTCCTCCCGTGACCTTGCATTCCCCCTCCTTACTGGTTGGCCGGATCGTGCAGACGGTTGATAGTACGTGCGATGAAGGGTAAGTATAGGGCCGATTGTGAACCGGATGCAAGTCTATCCGTTCGCCCTCCGCGCTAACCCCAGCCCCCCTCGGGAGGCGGCTGGGTCAGGGCGTCTGGTCGGCGACGTGCTGCGCATCTCTGCGATGCATCCGGTATGTTAGGGTGCGCAGTCTCCTTCACTCGACCCGCCTTCCCCCATGTCCCCCCTGCTTCTCGTCGGCCTCGTCGTGTTGGCGGTGGCCGTGCTGCTCTTGCTGGTACTCGTCGGCCGCGTGCACGCGTTCGTGGCGCTGCTTCTCACCAGCCTGCTGGCGGCCATCCTGGGCGGCATCCCGCTCGCCGACATCGCGGGCATCATTGAGGAGGGCATGGGGAGCACGCTTGGGTACATCGCCGTGGTGATCGGGCTGGGTGCCATGATTGGTGAGTTGCTGCGGGTGTCGGGCGGCGCGGAAACCATCGCCAACACGTTGCTCCAAACCTTCAGCGACGAGCGCTCGCCATGGGCACTCAGCCTCACCGGCCTGCTCGTCTCCATCCCGGTGTTCCTCGACGTCGCCCTGATTCTGTTTATCCCGCTCGTCTACACGCTGACCGAGCGCACCGGCCGCTCGCTGCTCTTCTATGCCATCCCGCTGCTGGCCGGGATGGCCGTGGCGCATAGCTTCATCCCGCCCACGCCAGGCCCGGTGGCCGTTGCCGGCTTGCTCGACGCCGACCTCGGCTGGGTCATCCTCTTCGGCTTCATCGCGGGCGTGCCGGCCATCATCGTGGGCGGCGTCATCTTCGGCCGCTACATCGCCGACCGCATCCACCTCGAGGTGCCGGAATCCATGCAGGAGGAGGCCGAGGTGACCGAACATGATGGCGTAACCTCGCACCCGTCGTTCAGTCAAGCCGTGGGGATTATCGCGCTGCCGCTCGTGCTCATCTTGATGGGCACGGTGTCCGACGTGGCCCTCGCCCCTGACGCGCCGCTGCGGAGCGGATTGCGGTTCATCGGCCATCCGTTCACGGCCCTGACCCTGGCGGTGCTCCTCGCCTTTTATGTGCTCGGCATCCGCGGCGGGTACTCCATGCAGCAGGTGCAGCAGATCGCAACGAAGGCGCTCGAACCGGTGGGGCTCATCATCCTGGTGACCGGCGCCGGCGGCGTGCTGGGCGAAGTGCTCGTCGAAACGGGCGTGGGGGATGCGCTGGCTCAAGCGATGGCCGCCTCCAACATGCCCGTCGTCCTGCTCGCCTTCATGATCGCGCTGGTGGTGCGCGTCTCGCAGGGCTCGGCCACCGTGTCGATGGTAACGGCAGCGGGACTCATCGCGCCCGTCCTCGATGCCGGATCGTATGCTCCGCCCCTCGTCGGGCTGATCGCCATCGCCATCGCCTCCGGGGCGACGGTGCTCTCCCACGTCAACGATTCCGGCTTCTGGCTGGTGAGCCGCTACCTGGGGATGGACGAGCAGCAGACGCTGCGGGCCTGGACAGTGATGGAAACGCTCGTCGGCCTCATTGGCCTGGCGGTGGTCCTCGGCCTCAGCTTCTTCGTCTGACCGCTGACCGCTCGGTTAGGCCACGTTGTCGACGAGCGCCTCTTTGATGGTGCGCACGATGGCCTCGGGCGGCTGGTCGATCGAAACGGTGAGCGCCTCGTCGGGGCACGGCTCCTCCAGCGTGTCGAACTGGGTCGCCAGCAGCTCCGCGTCGAAGAAGTGATCGGCCCGCGCCTCCAGGCGACGACGGATGAGCTCGCGCGGGCCTTTCAGGTAGACGAGCCGTGCGCCCTGGTTGCCATCCAACAAGACGTCCCGGTAGCTGGCTTTCAGGGCCGAACAGGCGACCACGGCCGGCGCACCCACGATAAGCCGCTCGTGAATAAAATCGTGCAGGGCCCGAAGCCACGGCCACCGGTCCTCATCGTCAAGCGGGATGCCCGCCGCCATCTTATCGATGTTGGCGGCCGGATGAAACTCGTCGCCATCGAAGAACTCCCAGTCGAGGTCGTCAGCCAATTGCGTCCCGATTGTCGTCTTGCCGGCCCCCGAAACCCCCATCAGGACGATGACCACGGTATGACTGGAGTAAAATGCCACGTGCCTATTCTGCCCTGTATGCATTTCGTCGTCGCAGAGCCCGAATGGCCTCCGGGCTGCTTTCGGCGCCGCATGTGCGGAGACAGCGGCAGGCTCCTACTGCAACGGTAGCGAAGTTGTTCGAATCCAGGACGTGGAAACTACAAACGTTTGGCCAACAATGGGTGCTCTTTTTGTCCCCATCGGACTGAGGCAACCCACTGATCGCCGGCTACGGGAGCCGGTACGTGTCCTTGACGAGCCCGTACGTCAGCGCGTGCGCCATACGGTGCGCCTCGTCCAGGTCGATCTGATGCCGCGCCACAAGCTGAGCCAGGTAGTTGGCATCGACGCGGCGGCACAGGTCGTGGCGGGCCGGGATCGAGCAGAAGGCCCGCGTGTCGTCGTTGAAGCCTGCCGTGTTGTAGATGGAGGCGGTTTCGGTCGTTTGCTTGCGGAAGCGCATCATGCCTTCGATCGAGTCGTGGAACCACCATGGCGGCCCGAGGCGCAGCGCCGGGTAATGCCCCGCCAGCGGCGCGAGCTCCCGGCTGTACGTTGTTTCATCGAGCGTAAAGAGCACGAGCCGGAAGGCCGGGTGGTTGCCGTACGCGTTGAGCAGCTCGTGCAGGTTGCGCGTGAACTCAGCACGCACCGGGATGTCGCCGCCCATGTCCGGCCCGAAGCGCTCGAAGATGGCGCGGTTATGGTTTCGCAGCGAGCCGGGATGGATCTGCATTACGAGCCCGTCCTCGACGGACATGCGGGCCATTTCCATGAGCATGTGCGCCTGGAAGGCCCGCTCGTCATCGCGGGCCGCGTCGCCCTGCCGGGCCGCCTGGAAGAGCCGCCCCGCCTCCGCGTCGGAAAGCCGGTGCGTGTGGGGCTCGATGACGGCGTGGTCGGTGCTCGTCGCGCCCATTTCCTTGAAGAACGCGCGCCGCTCCTCCAGCACATCGATGAACGTCGGGTAGTCCGAGATGGACCGGTCCGCGGCGGCTTCGAGCTTGGCGAGCTGCTCGTTCCAGTCTGGCGACGCGATGGCGAAGACGGCGTCGGGGCGGAAGCAGGGGCGCACGCGATCGCCCCAGCCGTCCTCCCGCAACGTGCGGTGGTGGTCAAGGGTGGAATGCGCCGGGTCGGTGGTCGTGAGCACCTCGATGCCGAAGCGCTCGAACAGCGCGCGCGGCCGGAAGTCGGGCTGCTCAAGCTGGTCGAGAATCTGATCGTAGATGCGCTGCGCCGAGTCGCCGGTTAGCTTCTCCCGAAGGCCGAACACGTGATAGAATTCGTAATCGAGCCACGCGCCCGTCGGGGTGCCATTGAAGAGGTGGTAGTGCTCGCCGAAGCGCTGCCAGATGGCCCGCGGATCGGTTTCCACGGGCGCTCCGTCCTGCGTCGGGATGCCGAGGTCTTCCATCGACACGCCCTGCGAGTAGAGCAGGCGGAACACGTAGTGGTCGGGCTGAATGATGAGCGCCGTGGGCTCCGGAAACGGCTCATCCTCGGCCAGAAGGCGGGGCTCGACGTGCCCATGCGGCCCCACGATGGGCAGATCCTTGATCTCGTCGTAGATCGCGCGGGCGATGCGACGCACCGGAGGCGCAGGGTCAAAAAAGCGATCGTCGTGCAGTTCGAGCGGGCGGACGTCGACGTCTTCGGTCATCAGAGCGTAAGCAGTGGTTGGAGAGAAAAGAGCGCGCTTCACACGGGGTGCCTTCAGGTGCGCACGCGCACCGTGAACGCCTGACGCGGGTTGTCGACGGTCAGCGTGCGCACTTCCTCCGCACTGAAGCCGGCCTCGCGCAGCGCCGGGATGAACTGCGTGAAGAGCAGGTCGTACGGCCGCGGAGCGGTACCGTCGGGCGGATACGAGCTGCCATCATGCGAGAGCAAGACGCGCCCGAGGTGCCCGCGCTCCTTCATCGCGCGGGTCAGGGCCACGTGCCGGTCGATCGTATCCGGCCGGATGGCGTCGAACTCGATCCACGCCCCTTGCTCAGCAGCGTCTGACAGCGCGTCGAGGTCGTCCACGTTGTGCGCGTGCACCCAGATCCAGGCCTCGGGCGCCACGCCTTCTTCGCGCAGAATGGCCAATTGCTCTTGCGCGGCCGGCACGTTGCCGGACGTATGCACGGCCAGCGGGAGCCCGCTCTCCCGGTGCGTCAGCGCCGCGGCGCGCACGAGCTTGCGGTCGATGTCCGAAAAGCCTGAGCCGTCGACAGCCGTTTTGACAAACCCCGGCCGGATCCCGGTGCCGTCAACGCCGTCGGTCCATTCGTCCAGCCACCGGCCGGCCAGCTGCTCGGGCGTCTCTTGGTAGGCATGCGCCGGTACGTACCGGTCGTCGGCTGCGCCGTAGTAGCCCGTGTTGGTCACGAGGTGGAGGCCGCTCATTTCGGCCAGCCGCCGCATGATGAGCGCGTCGCGCCCGAAGTACGCCGCCGTGCAATCCATGACGGCCGTGCACCCGAGCGCCTTGACCTGCTCCAGGATAGGGACGACCGTGTCGAAAAGCGGGGCGAGGTCGTAATCGGGACGGCGGGCGGGTGGCTCGCCGAAGCGCGACAGGACGTGCTCGTGCGGCAGGATCGTCCCGAGCGTAGCCGGATCCACCGGCCCCGTCACGGTCATAATCTGCCCCTCGGCGGATGAGGGGGTCCCCCCCGACCGCGACACCGTTGGAAGCCACGCGGATTGCCCCCACCAACCCGCGCCGGCCAGGGCTACCCCGCGCTTCAGCAGCTCACGTCGATTCATCGCATACCCTCCACACTGGGGAAGAACACATAGCTCCGCTCAGTCCGCGCTTTCCGCGCCGTTGAGCGTACGGATGCGCAGGTCGCGGAAGCGATAAATCTTGCCGTCCTCGCCGTGATGCTGAATGCCAATCACGCCCTCGCTGTCCATCGTGTCGCGGTACGCCGTGGTCATGGTGCCGTTGACCCATATCTTGAGGCTGTCGCCTTCGGCGCGGATGCGATACGTGTTCCACTGATCCGGGTTGAAGGCTTGCCCCGGTCCCTCGCGGAAGGCCTGCCCCGCCGCCGAGTCGCCATCGGGCGGATAGAGCCAGCCGCGACGGCCTTCGTCGTAGATTCCACCGGCCCATGCACGATCCGTCGGATCGACCTCGGCCTGATAGCCATACACGCGGTTTGTGTCGACATTGGCGCGGAACATGAACCCGGAGTTCGACTCGCGATCGGGCAGCCGGATCTCCCCCTCGAAAACAAAGTCGCTGTACGTGTCCTCGGTGACGAGGAAGAACTTATCGTCAGCACGGAGGTGGATCACGCCGTCTTCGACCCAGGACTCGCCCCATTCATACGGGTTCGTCCATCCGTTTAGGTTCTCGCCGTTAAAGAGGGAGGTCCACTCCCCCGACGCGGCGTCTTGGGAGGACGAGTCCGGACTACTGCAGGCCGGTAGGCCGAGCGCTGCGAGGAGAAGCAGAGCAACAAATGCGCGTGGATGCGTCATGACTGATCGAAGGTTCATTGATGGTCGATGCATGAATGGAGGGGGGCTGAGAATGCTGACGGAATCGCGTGGCTATGCGGACGTAAGCTGACTGCGCCGCAGCGTGACGGAGTGCACAACTTCTCCGTCGATGCTGATGATATCGTACGTGATCGTGGGGTCGGCTTTCGTTGTATCGATGCGGAGCCGCCCGAAGTGGCACGTGTCGTTGTAACTGAACAGCGAACCCGGGACGCTGTCGTGGGTGTGGATGTTGGTGAGGCGCGCGTTTTGAAACTCGTACAGGTCGTAGCTGTCGGTGCGCTCAATTTTCCATACGTCCGCGCGGTGGCGGTCGCCCGTGAGCAAAACGACGCCATCAATCTGATGGTCGGCGATGAGTGCGAAGATCTCTTCCCGCTCGTCGGGATAGCCTTCCCACGTGTCGGAGCGCCAGCCCCACTCGCCGGGCTTCGCGCCGTCGGGGAACGGCACGGGGGAGGCGATGAGCTTGAACGTGGCCGTGGACGCGCGCAGCGCATCGAAGAGCCACTGCTTCTGCACGGGGCCGAGCATGCTGGGCGCGTCGATGTTGACATCTGTGCGGTAGTAGCGCCCGTCGAGCATGAACACATCGACATCGGCGATCGACCAGCGGTGCCACACGCCGGGCTGCTCCTCGCCGCCGCCGTAGGCCACGTTGCTCCAGTTGTTGCGAAACACCTTCCACGCATCCACCTTCCAAGCGGGGGTAAAGCGGTCCGGGCCGCCTTCGCTATCATTGTCGCCGAAGTCGTGGTCGTCCCAGATGGCGGCGATCGACGTGGTCGCCGTCAACGCGCGGAATTCGGGCCGCGACTGGCGGCGGTAATAGCAGTATCGCTGCAGCGCAGGCCGCTCCGGCCGGTCGATGTACACGTTGTCGCCCAGGAGCATGAAGGCGGGGAAGTTGTGCGAGGCAATGCGCTGCCAGATGCGTTCCCGCCACGGCGTGTATCCGGCGCACGCGCCAAATCCGATTTCAAACGACGCCGCCTCGCCGGCCGCCGGAAAGGTGCGAAACGTCCATTGGTCCGGCTGTTCGCGCCCGTCGATGTGCAGCCGGTACGTGTACGCCGTGTCGGGCTGGAGCCCTTCCACCCGGGCCACGGCCGTGAAGTCGCGATCCGCTCGCGTCTGCACCCTCGCGGAGCGGTGCATCTGATTCCCGCCGTCCGGCTGCATCACGACCTGAAGCGAGGCCTCGCTCGGCGTGCGCACCCAGACCTGCGCCTGCGTGTCGGTAACCGCGCCGAGAAGCGGGCCGTGCACGTAGTCGGCCTCGTGCCGGCGGTAGACGAGCGTGCGAAAGGCGTGGGTAGTTGCCAGGGGCGCCAGCAGCTCGCGCGGTCCCGCCAAAAACCGACTCGGCGGCAGACCGGCGTTCAACGCTTGCCGCACGTAGTCCACGGCCGTGTCGGGGTTGCCGTTCTGGCCATGCGCAACGGCCAATGCATAGAAGAACTCCGGATCGCCCGGGATCGCTTCGAGCTGGCGGTGCAAATGATCGATGGCCGCGTCGTACTCGCCGTCGTGAATCATCGTCATAGCCCGGAGCGCGCGCCGCTTGTATTGCTCCTGCTCGTACCCGTCGACCCGGGTCGGCGGCGGCGGTTCCGGGGCCGAGGAAGCCACCGGGGGGGCGACCAGCGAGGCGGCCGCGGCGCCACCCAGAGTGACGAACTCGCGGCGTGAAAGTGGACTCAGTTCCTCGTTCATGGCGCAGGGGACAACGTCTACTCAGCATGTGCTACGACCAGCCGGACAGCAGGCCTCATGGCGCCGGGCAGGCCCCCCGCGTGGGCACCCGACCCCATGAGAGCCTGGTCCAGGCTACGGTCAATGTACGGTAGGCCGCCGCTTACACCTGCGGCTCCCAACCGGACTCATACTCGCGCCCCCAGAGCTGCATGGCCGCGTCATCGTTTTGGATTCGCCCCGTCGATGCGTCGACGTCGAGCGTATGACCGGTGCGTTGGGCGATGTTGCCCAGGTGGCACAGCAGCACGCTCTTGCGCCCGTCCGTGATAGGGGCCCGTGGCTCCTCATCCCCACGGATCGACGCCACAAAGTTGGCCACGTGCCGGTCGGTGAGATTCCCGGCCCCTACGATGCCGGTCCCACTGACCTGCTGGCCGGCCTGCGATTCGTTCTCGTACTTGATGAGGTTGTTGTCGTTGTCATAGACGACGTACCCGCCGCGGTCTATGATGACGGTGCCCTCGGTGCCGTGGATGGAGGCGCCGCGTCCGCCGCCCGGCAGGCCTTGTCCGCCCTTAACGGGGTTGGCATTGCAGCTGCGTCCTTCCCAGACGATGGTCTTGTTGTCCTCGAAATCGAAGCTGGCAACTTGCGTGTCGAAGGCCTCCCACCCGTCGTCGTAGTGGTAGCGCCCACCGCTGGAGGTGACGCGTATGGGATGGTCGACGTCCAGCGCCCAGCGGCAGACGTCGATCTCGTGCGTCCCATTGTTGCAAATCTCGCCAGTGCCCCAGTGCCAGAGCCAGTGCCAGTTGTAGTGGACGAGGTTTTCCTGGTACGCACGGCGCGGCGCCGGCCCCTGCCACAGCTCGTAGTCGAGCCAGTCGGGCACGGATGCGCCGGGCTCAAAGGTGGTGGGCCCGCGGGCGTTGGCGTACCAAGCGCGCCCGTAGTACGGCCGGCCGATGATGCCATCGCGGATTTCCTGAACGGCCTGAATGGACCGCGGCGACGACCGCTGCTGGTTCCCCATCTGCACCACGAGATTCGAGTGTTTCTGCTGCGCCTCCAGGAGCATCTCGCCCTCGCGCGCGTTGTGACTGGCCGGCTTCTCGACATATACGTGCTTGCCCGCATCCATGGCCATGAGCGTCGCGGGCGCGTGCCAGTGATCCGGCGCAGCGATGACCAGCGCATCCACCTCGTCATCGTCCAAGGCGCGCCGCACGTCCACCTCGCCCGTAGGCCGGCGCTCTTGCAACGGCGGGCTGCCGTCTTGAGCCGTGCTCACGCCGGCGATGCACCGCTCGATGGCCCGTTCGTCGACGTCGCAGATATAGCCCACCTCGGTGCCCTCGGCCCGCGCGAAGGCCTCGGCCAACGCATGGCCACGGCTGTTGACGCCCATCACGGCGACGACGACCCGGTCATTGGGTCCTCCACGCCCGTAGATGGGAGAAAGATGGCCGACCATGCCCAGCCCAATGCCGGCGGCGGCCGCTCGCTTAATGAATGTACGACGCTGCATGTCTTCGTTCATGGGATCAAGAGGCTTGATGGTGAAAGTCGTCAGTCAGTGGATGATCGGTCGGCAGCGAGCCGGGGGACAAACGGACCTACTGCGGAGGCGGCAGCTCTCGAATCTTGATATTGCGGAACCAGAAGTCATCGCTGTGATCCTGCAGCACGATGTGTCCCGCACGCCGCGTCCGGAAGCCCTCGATGTCCGCATACTTGCTGGCCACGAATGCCGAGTCGAAGCGAGCGGAGCTCAGGTCGTACTCCACCACCTTGGCCCCGTTGAGCCAGTGCTCGCCGCGGTTGCCGTTGAACACGAGGCGCGCCTGGTTCCACTCGCCCACCGGCCGCAGTGCTTTCTGGTCGTTGGCCGGAAGCAGGTCGTAGAGGGCCGCCGCCCGGTGGCTGGGTAGCTCGGAGTCCGGATGACGGTCGTCATCCAGCAACTGATACTCGAAACCGAGCGCCGCATAGGCCGGCTCATGCGCCGTCGAAAGCGACTCCGACACGTTGTACTTGATGCCGCTGTTGCCTACCTCACTGGTCTTCCACTCGAATTGCAGCTCGAAGTCGCGGTAGGTCGCCTCCGTCATGATGTCGCCGCCTTCGAGCGGTTGCCCGTCCTCGGCCGTCGGGACGTCATCGCTTTCCATTTTCCGGATGGTGCCGTCCTCGATGACCCAGTGCTCTTGAGGGATGGCATCGCGTCCGAGCCCGGTCCAGCCGTCGAAGCTCTCCCCGTCGAACAGCAGGGTCCATCCATCGGCGCGCTCCGCGTCCGTCAGCGTGTTGAGGGCCGGCGTCGGCTCGGACTCCTCATCGCTCTCGGACGTGCAGCCGACCGTGCCGACGACGAGCGCCAAGGTACAAACCGCGGCCAGCGTCGTAAAGAGGCGACCCGCTGTTGTGCCAGAGCTAGAATACTGAAGAAGTACCTTCATCATCGTATTGCTTTTCAAGGTGAGGAGAAAGGGTGGAGACATTGCCCATCGGGAGCGCCAGCGCTTACCGAGCCGCCCTACGAGGCACGCACGCTAACGGCCCAAAGCTCCCTGTCGATCAGCTTATAGTGTACAAAACGTTCGGATCACAATAAATGCAGATCCTCGCTTTCTGCTCCCGCCCCGGCTGCCAGACAGCCAGGATGTCTCGACGTGGAAGCCGGCCTGCCGTAGGTCCAAGATTCGCCTACAGCAGGCCGGCGCGCATCCACATCGTACGGAGCCAACACGGCCACTCCAGGGTGAGGCGTGCGGCATCGCGTGCCCTTAGGTGCCATAGTCCGGATTCTGCGGGAACTCCGTGCTGGTCCGGTCAATCTGGTCCTGCGGAATCGGCCGCAGCGCATGATGCTCCTGGATGTTCGGACCGCCGAACGGATTGTGCGCCTGCACTCGCTCCACGAGCGTACCGGTGCGCACCAGGTCGAACCACCGGTGCATCTCGCCGAGCAGTTCGCGACCGCGCTCGTCGAGGATGAAGTCGATGGTGATCGGGTCCGGAACGAGGGCGCGCAAGGCCGCCTGATTCGCGCTCTTATCGCCGTTCTCATCCGGACGTGCAGCCCGGTCCCGCACGGTGTTCACGTGCTGCCGGGCGATACCGGGCTCACCGTTCCTCAGCCGGGCCTCGGCCGCGATGAGGTACGTCTCGGCCAGGCGCATCAGCAAGAAGTCGCGCGAGCCGCGCGTGTCGTTAATGCTGGGCCGGTCCGGGTCCAGGTGCTTCGTGAGCGTCGGGTAGATCTTGTCCGTGTACATGTCCGGCGTATACACCTGGAAGGGACGCTCCTGCTTCTCCTGCTCGGTCATGTCGACACCCGGGAGGTAGAGGGCCGTGTCGCCCTCGGCCAGGGTGCAGTCGACGCCGTTGCAGGTGTACGTGCCGGGGTTCGACGTGAGGAAGGCGTCTTTGAAGCTCCGCTCGTACCGGACGTCCTCATCCCGCAAGTCGCGGTCGAAGAGCGTCTCCAGCGTGAACTCCGTGGGCCGGAATCGTTTCCAGGGCCGGCCGTCGCGGACGTTCCGGTTCATCCCCGGAAGCACGTCGTACTCCATCAGGAAGTACAGGTGGAAGTTATTCCCGCCGCCGTTGATGAGCTGGTTCGCATCGTACTGCACCGACCACACGACCTCGGCATTCCGATCATTGCCGAAGGCAAACACATCGCCGAAGTCATCCAGCAGTTCGAAGTTGTAATTATTGATCACGCCTTCCGCGAGCGTAGCGGCCCGGCTGAAGTCGTTGCTCTGCGCGGCATCGGACCAGCCCCGCGTGAGCAGCACTTTTGCCAGCATGTGCTCGGCGGCCGGCTTCGTGGCCCGCCCGTACTCGCGCGGCTCCACCGGCAGGTTGCTGATTGCAAACTCCAGGTCTTCAACGATCACGTTGTAGACATCCGCGATGGGCGAGCGCGTGGCTTCGATTTCCACACCTTCGGTTTCTTCGAGCGTGATGTGGACCGGACCATACTGCTGCACGAGGATGAAGTAGAAGTGTGCGCGCAGGAACCGCGCTTCAGCGACGCGCACGGTGACCTCGTCTTGCGAGAGGCCCTCCACGTTTCCGGCACGCCCCACGACGGCGTTGGTCGTATTGATGCCCTCGTACATGCTATTCCAGAGGCCGCTGATGTACCCCGCCGAGGGGTCGAGCTGGCCCCCGTACGAGTCGAAGAACTTCCACGACCCATCCGAGCCCTGTTGGTAGGTGTCGGTGCCGAAGACAGTCATCGTCCCGCCGATCTCCTTCGCGTAGAACGAGCGGAGCGTCTCGTAGGAGGCGTTTACTGCCGCCTCAAAGCCGGCCGTGGTTTCGTAGTAACCGGAGGGCACCTGCGACTTCACCTCCTGCTCGACGAGCGAGTCACAGGCGGTCAGGCCCACCGTCAGTCCGAGAAGAACAGCGAATAGGGTAAAGCGAGTCCAGTGCTTCATCAGGCTGAGTATCGTTGATTGCATGGGGGTCGAACGTTGGTGCATTGGTGGATAACTCATAGGGTCAGGTTCACCCCCAGCCGGAACGACCGCGTCGACGGCGTATTGACTTCAGGATACTCAGGATCGATGCCCAGGTGGTTCTGCACGTACGGAGCGAAGATGAACGGCTGCTCGGCCGTCACGTAGAAGCGCAGCGCTTGCGCGTTCACCTGCTCCAGGATGGAGCTCGGCAGGCTGTAGGACAGCGTGGCGCTCCGGATCTTCACGAAGTTGCCGCTGAAGTAGCCCAGCGTCGACCCGTAGATCGGGAACTCCTGGTTCTGATTCGGACGCGGGTACCGATTAGTGGGATTGTCCGGCGTCCAGTAGTTCACGGCCAGGTTGTTGTAGCGCCCAAACAGCCCGTTGATGCCGCCACTGGTGTGCGGCGCACTGTCGATCATGCTGCCGAAGCGTCCGACGAGGTAGACGGACAGGTCCCATCCGCGGTAGCTGAACTGCGTGTTGAGGCCGGCGGTCACCTTGGGCTGTTCCTGCCCGAGAATGACGCGGTCTGAGCCGCCAATGTCACCGTCTCCATCCTGATCACGGACTTTGATTTCGCCCGGGTTCTGATCGTACCCGGCGGCCTCCGAGGCCTCATCCTGCTGCCAGATGCCGAGGCGCTCGTAATCGTAGAACACCTCGATGGCTTCGCCGATGAACCACTCGTTCCCGATGTCGTCCTCTTTACCCCCAAAGAGTTCGACGATCTCCTCGTCGTTATAGGCCATATTGAAGTTCGTCGTCCAGCGGAATCCATTGGGATCCTCGCTGTCGATGTTCACCGACGTGAGCGAGAGCTCAATGCCTTTGTTGCGCGTGGCGCCAATGTTTTCTAGCACGCTCCCGAACCCGCTCGTGAACGGAATCTGCCGTTGCAGCAGCAGGTCGGTCGTGTTCGCCAGATACGCATCGACGGCGCCCGAGAGCCGCGCGTTGAACACTTCAAACTCGACGCCCAGGTTGTACGTCGACGTGGTCTCCCACTTCAGGTCCGGATTGCTGAGCTGCGCCGGTCGATACCCGAATCCAGCGTTGCCGCCGAACGCGTACGTGGTCCGGCCCAGCAGCCCGAGCGTCTGGTACGGATCGATAGCCGTGTTTCCACTTTGGCCCCAGCTGAACCGCACGCGCAACGCGTCGAAGAACTCGTTGTCGGCCATGAACGCTTCGTTGTCGATATTCCAGGCGAGCGCAAAGGAGGGGAAGACCCCGAACCGGTTGTTCTCGCCGAACCGCGAGGAGCCGTCCAGCCGCCCCGTGAAAGTGGCCAGGTAGCGGTCGTCGTAGACGTAGTTGACGCGCCCCATGTAGGAGACGAGCGACCATTGTTCGAAATTGCTATCGACGCCTTCGATGACTTCAGCGGCGCCGAAGTTGTCGTCCTGCATGTCTTCCACCGGGATGCCGCGCACCGAAAGGCTGGAAGCCTCCTCTTCGCGCTGCTGGTAGCTAAACAGCCCCGTCACGTTCAGCTCGTGCACGTCGGAGAAGGTATTGCTGTAGTTGACCTGGTTGTCCACCGTGTAATTCAGCACGAAGTCTTCCTGCTTCGACCCGTCGGGGGGGGCAAAACGCTGCTGGCCCGTGAGGCTCACGGCGAAGTTGCCTTCCCGGCGCTGGATCAGGTCGGGGCTGAAGCTGAATCGATAGTTCAGCCCCTCCAACACGCTCACGTCGGCGAAGAGGCTACTCAGCAAGCGGTAGCGCTTTTCCTCGTCGATGATGGCGTCGTCCTGCACGTCGTAGAGCGGGTTGTACTGCAGCCCGTCCGAGGTCGGCAAGAAGATCAGGTTACCGTCCTGGCACGCGCGCAGCTCTGTCTCATCGCAGAAGGCGGGACCGAGTGGATTGTTCTGCACGGCCTCGAAGTACGGATTCTCGTCGCCGTGATTCTGGATGCTGTAGCTCCCCAGCGTCGAGGTCCCGACCTGGAGCCAGTCGTTTACGGTCACGTCCAGGTTTACCCGCGAGGTGTACCGCTGGAAGTTCTGCTGCGGAATGATGCCGTCGTCGAGCAAGGCCCCGAACGAGACGTTAAACTGCACGTCCTGTGTGCCGCCGGCCACGCTGATCTGGTGGTTCTGCTCCGTGCCGCGCTCGGTCATCAGGTCCTGCCAGTCCGTGGACCGCCCCTGCCCGAGGGACTCCAACTCCACCGGTTCGAAGAGCTGCTCATCAGCCTCCGCGCTGACGCCATCCGGGTAGTCGCCCGTCGTCCGGCGCGACTCCCGCTTGTACTCGGCGAACTCGGTGCCACTGAAGACCGGCACCTCTCGGTACTTTGACGAGACGCCGGCGTAGCCGTTGTAACTGACGGTCATGCGACCTTCGTACCCGCGCTGCGTCGTGATCAGGACCACGCCGTTCGCGCCGCGTGCGCCGTAGATGGCCGTGGCCGAAGCGTCTTTGAGCACCTCAATCGACTCGACGTTCTGCGGATTGATGTCCTGCAGGCCCCCCGTAATGGGTACGCCGTCCACCACGTACAGCGGCTCGTTGCCGGCCGAGATCGACCGGTTCCCCCGGATGCGCACCTGGGCTGCCTGGTCGCCCGGTCGGGTGCGGCCGCGCTGAACGTAGACCCCGGGTGAGAGGCCCTGCAGCCCGAGATCGATCGAGGTGTTCGAAACTTGCTGCAGATCTTCCCCGCTAACCGAAGAGACCGACCCCGTTACGTCGCGGCGCTCCTGCTGGCCGTACCCAATGGCTACGATCTCGTCCATCTGCATGGCCGAGGGGCGGAGCACGAAGTCGAGCGTCGCCGCCTCTCCGGCCTCCACGGTCACCTCTTGAGCCTGCGTGCTGTATCCCACGAAGCTCACAACCACCGTGTAGGACCCAGGATCGACATCCGGGATTTCGTATTCGCCCCGGCTGTTGGTCGACGCCCCCTGGTTGGTCCCTTCGATCACCACACTGGCGCCGGGAAGGGTCGTCTGCGACTCAGCATCGGTCACAACGCCGGTGATGCTGCCGGACTGCGCCCAAGCCGGCAGCGACGAAAAGGCGAAGATAAAAAGGAACGCGGCGATCGCGCACCACGCAATTCGTTGCAATTGATTCATAGCGGAATACCTCTTCGCGATTAAACGGAGTGTTTCAACCTTAAAAAAGCGCTTCCGTGTCCCGAAGCGTTAAAAGCCCTCTACAGGCTCGCTCTGATTCGCACGACGGGGCCACGCGTGAGGCTGATGCACCGTATTCCCTCGTGTAACCCGTCCCAATCGACAAGGCGGTGAGCCTTCACGCGACCGCGCATCAACTCCTGCGTGTATTCGGTGTGAAGTCACCGGTTAAGCCACTGTAACCAACACGGGCGTAACGATACTTTCAAATTCCAATTGTTAAGAAGCGGTGAATCGATTTCCTCTATCGAAGGCGATCGGATTCCATCGACCGGGGAGAATCCCTGCCGCGACGGCGACAACGACCCGGGACCGGAGCAGCCGGTTGCCGGTCGCCCGGCGAGATCCTACGATCGGCGAGGTGCACGCTGTGCGCAGCCGATGGAGCCAGGGTGTTGGTTCAGAACGGCAACGGCGGTGGGCGTGCTCAGCGGTCCCGGTCGGCAACGGGGTGTACGACGAGCCGCTTTTCCTCTCCAGCCGCCACGTCCATCGCGAGCCCTTCAATCAGCGCGGTTCCTGGGTGCGTGCCCCTCTCATCGCCCTTGCCAGCCGGCGCCACGCGATACGCGGCCTTCGGCGCGACGGGGAACCACGCGGGAAACTGATTGATGCGCGGGTAGTCCATCGGCAGGTTCATCACCGTCTCGTGCCGCGGCGGGTCGAACCGGATCAACCCCGACCAATCCGCGTCGGCCGTCACATGGACGAACAGCGTATCGCCGCGGCGCACGGCCCCGAGCGTCACGTCCTCGCGCCAAGGGCGAAGCGTCACACCCTGCTGTTTCCAAAGCGCCCACATGATGGCCGTGCGTGCAACGTTTCCGTCGCCATGCCAGCCCTCCACGAGTCCGCTGGGTTGCTGCTTGGCCAGCAGTCGCTGCATGTTGGCGTCCATCCAGGCCGCCACGCCAGTCACATCGCCCTCGCGGGCGTGCAGGTTGAGTGCGCTTTCCACGGCGTCCGCGATCCCATCGGCGCTGCCGCGCTCCCAATTGTGCGCACGATAGTGTTCGTTGAGCGATGCCAGGGCCGTACGTACAGCCTGCCGGTAGCGCTCGACGCCATCGAGCAGATAAACGGTATAGTAGCTGTTGTAGTTGTAGCCCCACGTGTCCGCGAGGTGCTCGGAATGAACCGCACCGGTTCGGGGATTGATCTCGTCGTACATCATGCCGTGCGCGTTCACCCCTACGTCGAGGATGCGGTCGAGCATGGCGTGCAGCGGCGCGCGGTACGCCTCCACCTGCTCCGCCCGACGAGCAAAATGCGCGGCCGCGTACACTTCGGTCAGACCGGAAATGAGTTCGCTGCCGTGATCGCGCAGGCGCAGCGTATCGAGATCGCGCGTCGGGTGATGATCGCCGAGCAGGTAGTAGTCGGCAATCTGGAGCGCCCGGTCCAGATACCGCTCCTCGCCGGTCATGAAGCGCAGGCGACTCATCACTTGCATCATCTCCCCGTTGACTTCCACGTCGTCCGCGGGGAGCCGGCCGAATGCGGTTTCGTGGGTGCCGTGCTCGAGAATGGCATCGACGATGTCGATCATGCGGTCCAAGAAGGGCGTCGCCCCAAGCCACTCCGTGATGGGCATCAATCCGTCCTTGACGTATTCGGCGCTCTCGAAGATCATCCGGTCCCGGTCCGGCTCTTCGTACAGAAAGTCGTTCTTTCGAAACGAGTACGGGTCGACCAGCGCCCCCCGGCGACTCGTGAGCCGCGTTTCGGTCTGTAGCATCTCGTGCATGCGTCCGTCGTAGAGCGACCGGTCGGTCAGCGCCGTGGTGAGGACCATGAATGGCCAGTTGTCGGCGGCCGCATCTTTTCCATTCCAGTAGTGGCTGCTTTCCTCCACGTTGCGGGGAATCAGGCCGGTCTCCTCGTCCGCATACGCAAGCCACCCCTCGACGAACCGATGGGACTGCTTCAGGGCCTGATGAGCCTGCGCGCCACGCCAGGCGGCCTGCTGGAACGGATCGTCGAGGGTTCGGTGCGGGACGGGCGCGTACGGCCTGTCCTGCCCGAACACGCTGTTCGCGCCCCCGGCGAGCAGTAACATCACCATAGCGAGCGCGCGGCGCACGGGTCGAGACCAAGCGATGCCCATTGGAGCCTTCATAAACGGAGATTCAGTCAGGTGGCTTGCGGAAAACCTACCAGTCGGCGAGCGCGTCAGTAGGGAATAGGGGGCCGTCGTAGTCACCGGGGAGCAGTGCGACCACCAGCCGCGCCTCGGCCCCAGCGTCCAGGTTCGTCGTGAAGCCGACCAGGCGTGCCCCTTCGTTGGAGGGTTCATACGCCGCCGGGGGCTCCGTCGCGTAGGTTTCCACGCGAGCATCCGCGGGCTCCAAGATGCGGAACGACAGCGTCTGCCCGTCCTGCGCGAGCGTCGCCGTGCGGTCGCCCGTGATCTGCACGTCGGCACGCGTCATCATGGCCCAGCGCACCGCGGCAGGCGCATCCGCGGGCGCGGCGATCTCGTCCTGCACCCGCACCGCCTGCCCGTCGACCAGCGCGATGCCCCGCTGCGCCGCAGCCAGCTGGCCCGCGTACACCGCGCTCAGATCCAAAATCGTGTGCGGCGTCGCGCCCTCGCCTTCGTGTTTCACCACGTCGGCAAAGCCGTCGACCCGCTGCCGTTCGCCGTTGACCACCAGCGTGTTGTGACTGAAGTTGTTCAGCCGATAGATCGACCAGCGTTCGCTATCCTGCTCGAAGTTCCACAGGGCGATGCCGGCTTCCTCCAGGGGATGGTAATCCGGGCGCTTCAGGTCCAGGCCCCACCGCACGCCGTCCGCCTCCATCACGAACGCGCCAGCGTCCATGTGCGCGTGGGCACCCCCAGCGGTCCCGCCCTCAATGCCGATGAACGCGGCTTGCTCGTCCCAATCGCTCCGATGCAGCCCGAGGGCCAGAGGACCGGTGTCCTGGTAGTGAAGCGAGG
>JAAAPH010000309.1 GCA_009908415.1 Bacteroidota bacterium | reverse complement strand
CTCGCGGCGCCAGTAATCTTTGACCAGCGCCACGAGGAGCTTGCCATCCTCCACGACGCGCCCGAGCGGCCCTTCCCTGCTGAGTCGTTCCTCGATGGCGTCGGCCTTGTCGACGACCTCTTGCACGTCGTCCTCGGACACGGTGCGGCTTCCCTTCTCGACGAACGCCGTGTCGATCCGGCGCAACGCCGACTCAACGCGGTCGCGCACGCGCTGCTTCTTCTCGGACTCCTCGCTTGCTTCCACGGCTCTGGGTTGTGTCTTGGAGTTGAACGGGGATAATTGCTCCGTTTTACGTCTGAATGACGCCGGGGTTGAAGGGGGGCATCTCCGGGTTGTGATCCGCCATCTCGATGCCGCGCGACAGCCACCGGCGCGTGGCCGTCGGATCAATGAGGGCATCCACCCACAGGCGGGCCGCCGCATAGTAGGGGGTCGTCTGCTGCTCATAGCGCGCCTCGATGGATGAGAGCAACGCCTCTTCCTCTTCCTCCGAGAGCGCCTTGCCCTGTTTCTCCAGCTTGCGCACCTGAATCTGCTTGAGCACGCGGGCGGCCTGCGTGCCCCCCATCACGGCGATCTTGGCCGTGGGCCACGCCAGCATGAGGCGTGGATCGTATGCGCGGCCACACATCGCGTAGTTGCCCGCCCCATACGAGTTGCCCATCACCACCGTGAACTTGGGGACGACGGAGTTGGCCACGGCGTTCACCATCTTGGCGCCGTCCTTGATGATGCCGCCGTGCTCGGCGCGCTTGCCCACCATGAAGCCCGTCACGTCCTGGAAGAAGACGAGGGGCACGCGCTTCTGATTGCAGTTCATGATGAAGCGCGCGGCTTTGTCGGCCGCGTCCGAATAGATGACGCCGCCGACCTGGATTTCGCCGCGCGACTCGTGGTCGACCTTCTTCCGCACGATGCTCCGCTGGTTGGCGACGACCCCCACGTTCCAGCCGTCGATGCGCGCGTAGCCGGTGATCAGCGTCTTGCCGTAGCCGGCCTTGTACTCAGTCCATGACTCGGCGTCGATGATGCGGGCGATGATCTCACGCATCTCGTACTGCTGGTTCCCGCTGTCCGGCATGATACCGTACATCTCGTCCGCGTCGAAGGCGGGCGGAGCCGGCTCCTTGCGGGTGTAGCCCGCGCGCTCGAACGGGCCGAACTGATCCACGAGGGCGCGCACCGTGTCGAGGCAGTCCTCGTCGTCTGCGGCCTCATAATCAGTCACGCCCGAGATCTCCGAATGGGTAACGGCACCGCCCAGCGTCTCGGCGTCGACGTCCTCGCCGATGGCCGCCTTCACGAGGTACGGCCCCGCCAGAAATACCGAACCGGTCCCTTTGACGATGAGCGCCTCGTCGCTCATGATAGGCAGGTACGCCCCGCCCGCCACGCAGCTGCCCATGATGGCGGCAACCTGCGGGATGCCTTCGCTCGACAGCCGCGCGTTGTTGCGGAAGATACGCCCGAAGTGCTCCTTGTCCGGGAAAATCTCGTCCTGCATCGGCAGATACACGCCAGCGGAGTCGACGAGGTAGATGATGGGCAGGTGGTTCTCCAGCGCGATCTCCTGGGCCCGCAGGTTCTTCTTGGCCGTGATCGGGAACCAGGCGCCGGCCTTCACGGTGGCGTCGTTGGCCACCACCAGGCAGAGCCGGCCGCTGATGGGCCCCACGCCCAGCACCGTGCCACCGGACGGGCATCCGCCCTCATCTTCGTACATCTCGAAGCCGGCAAACAATCCCAACTCCATGAAGTCGTCCGGATCGTCCACCACATAGTCGATGCGCTCGCGGGCCGTCATCTTGCCGCGCTCGTGCTGCCGCTCGACGCGCTTCGCGCCGCCCCCTTGCTGCATCTCGCGGCGCCGCGCGTTCAACTGGTCGAGAAGATCGCGGTAGTGGGCGGCGCGTTGTTGGAAGGAGGCCTCGTCAGTCGGAGCCTCCGACCCGATAGCGGCGGATCCGGGCATAAACGAATGAGCAGTTGGCGAATGGGAGGGCGGGCACGTGAACCGCTTCCAACATATCAGGGGACGCGGCCAAACAAAAGCCTGCCTCGGACCGGAAGCCCGAGGCAGGCGCAGTAAACAGAGGACCTAGCAACAGACCAGATGACCTCTGGACGGCTAGATGACGGCGCTCATCTTCCGACGGATTTCTTCGGGCGATTCGCCGGTCTTGTCGTGAATCAGGCCGACAATCTTATCCATCTCTCCCCGTGCACGCTTCATTTCTTTGTCGTCGAAGTCGGCGTCGCTCCAGATCGACTTGATCTGGTCGCGGATACGCCGCCAGCTCTCGTTCATCGCTTCTGTTGCCATAATCAACCTCTGTTTTTAGTTCGAACAACAAACCGTACCTATGGTACAGAACAGAACGGTGTCGGGTTTCAGATGCGTTTCACCCCGACGCCGGATTGCCGCCCTTTCCCGAACACGAACAGGCAGCTTCTTTATGGCATCCGTCGGCATTATCGGTGCCGGGATTGCGGGGTTGACCGCCGCGTACCAGCTCCGGCAGGAAGGCATTCAGGTGGCCGTCTTTGAGGCTGCGGAGCAGGTTGGCGGCAAAATGCGGTCGGAGCGGATCGGCGGCTATCTCGTGGAGTGTGGGCCCAACACCATCCAAGCGGCCACGCCGTTAATGAACACCCTCATCGACCGTCTCGACGTAGCCGATGCCGTCGTCGAAGCCGATGCGGCCGCTAAGAAGCGATACGTGGTGCGCGACGGCATGCCACAGCCGCTCCCGACTTCTCCCATTCGCTTTCTCACTGCCGACCTCTTTTCTCTCTCGGCCAAGCTGCGCCTCCTGGGCGAGCCGTTCATCGCTGCGGCCGATACCGATGCGGAAGAGAGTGTCGCATCCTTTGCGCGCCGCCGACTCGGCCGCGAAGTGCTCGACTATGGGCTGAACCCCTTTGTGGGAGGGATCTTCGCGGGCGACCCGGAGCAGCTCTCCGTGAAGCACGCCTTCGGTCGGCTGCATGCGTTGGAACAGGAGCACGGCTCTCTCTTCCGCGGACTAATGCACGCACTGCGAAATCGCGATGCCTCCAGCGGCGGGGAGGACGCCGGACCGGCGCGGCGCATGTTCTCCTTTCGAGATGGGGTTCAGAGGTTCCCTGAGGCCATTGCGCGCACTCTGGGTTCGTCGGTCCATCGCAACACGACCGTCACCGGCCTTCATGCCGAGGGAGCGCGCTGGCGGCTTTCCGCACAGCATGGGACAGCCTCCCCGAGGACGCACGGGTTCGATGCAGTGATTTCTACCATTCCGCTGCACCGCTTCGCGGCGCTCCGCATGGAGACGACCATCGATCGGACTCCGCTCGCCGAGGTGCCCTATCCGCCGGTGAACGTCGTGGCGATGGGCTTTCGGCGCGCCGATGTCGATCATCCACTGGATGGCTTCGGCATGCTGGTCCCGGAGGTCGAAGACGACTACCAGATTCTGGGCACCATCTTCTCGTCTACGCTCTTCCCGGACCGGGCCCCCGACGATCACGTGCTGCTAACGACCTTCGTGGGCGGCGCGCGCCATCCCGAACTCGGACGGGCCCCCAAGGACCGGCAGCAGGCTGTCGTGAAGGCCGACCTGAACGCCCTCCTCGGCACGCGCGGCGCCCCATCGTTCGTCCACTACGCGGCGTGGCCCCGTGCCATTCCGCAGTACAACCTGGGCTACGGCGCCGTCAAGCGCTGCATCGACCGGCTCGAATCCACCCATCCCCGGCTGTTTTTGGCCGGCAACTACCGGGACGGTGTGTCGGTGGGTAGCGCGCTGGACTCCGGCGCCCACGCCGCGCAACACTGCGTGGCGGCCTTGGCCCCCGAGAAGGCAGAAGCGTGAATGCACGCGTTGCCGTCGAAAGGCCAAAGGTTGGACGGCCATACGCCTCCCTTCTTTCTCCGCCTCTTCGGCTCCCGATTGCCGTTTACGCCACCCCGCCTTGCTCGTGCAGGTGCCGCATCAAGCGCCGCTTCACGACCGGAAGCATGGTTCGCTCGTACGGGAACACCTCTTCCGTGTCGAAGAAGTAAGTCGCCGGATTCGGCAGGTCCTGGTTTTCCTCCATCAGCTCCAGCTTTACGGAACTCGGATGCAAGTCCACCCCCGGTTGCGGGACGCTCTTGCAGTGCACCGTGCGCAGGCTGCGGTACCGCTCATCGGCGTTGGTGAAAATGGAAAGGTGGTAGCGCATCACGTGGAGGACGTCCTGCTCGCGGTCGGGGACCATCATATAGCCTTCCTCCACGTACGACGGGACGATGCCGACCTCTTCCACGTACAGGCTGTCCTCCACAAACTCATACACGGCGCGGCCTTCCTCGATCGCGTCCTGCACGTGCGGCAAGCTCCAGCGGATCAGTTCCTTCACATCGGCCATCTGGTCGCGGTCCAGCTCGGGCCACTCGTAGATGAGGGACTCGGCTTCGAGGTCGACGCCCGTGATCTCTCCGGTCTGCTTGGTCCGAAACGCTTCGGACCGCTCGAGCACGGTGTTGAGCGTCTTGTAAAGCTTCACGAGGCGGCCCAGGTGCGGATACACGTAGTTCTTGGAGAAAGCATCCCGGGCCCGCTTGAGCCCGGCAAGCACTTGATACTGCGTTCGTTCAACGTCGTAAGCGGCACCGGTAAAGAGTTCGAGGCTGAGTGGCGTCATGGGTTACTTCATCGTTTGATGCATGGATTCGATGAGAAGCATGCGCGAGTTCCTTCATCCATCCAAAGGGGCCCCGTACTTCTCTCATCGACGGTGGTGTTTTCAATCTAAACGTTTTGTGAACAGCCCGTCAAGAAACGCGCCAAACATCCCTTTCCGAAGCCCCCTTTAACCAGAGGCTCACGCTTTGAGCTCTGTCTACTTTTCGGGTCGCATCTGTTCAAACATGGCCTTCACCTGCTGACGCGGGAGACGCGTGAAGTCGTTAAACTGCCCGCCGGCGGCCAGCACCTCGCCGCCGTCGAAAACAACGACCTCGCCGTTCATGTAGCGGCTGAGGTCGCTCAGCATGAAGACGGCCAGGTCGGCCAATTCTTCGGGCTCCCCGAACCGTCGGGCCGGGATGCGCTGCTTCATTTGCTGCTCGATGTCCTCGCCGGGCACGAGCCGATCCCACGCGCCTTCGGTTGGAAACGGCCCCGGCGCGACGGCATTGAGCCGGATGCCGGCCTGCCCCCACTCGGCGGCGAGCGAACGCGTCATGGCCACGATGCCGGCTTTGGACATCGCGCTGGGCAACACGAAGGCGCTGCCCGTCTCGGCGTACGTCGTGGCGATGGAGAGCACCACGCCCGGCGTCTCGCGCTCCAGCCACCGCCGGCCGCACTGCTGCGTGCAGTACCACGAGCCGTACAGGTTCGTCTTGATGATGGCGTCGAACCCGTTTGGCGAGATGTCTTCCGCCATCGCCAAGAAGTTGGCCGCCGCGTTGTTGATGAGCGCGGTGACGGGCCCTTGCCGCTCCTCGGCCTCCTCGAAGAAGGCGGCCACGGCGTCAGGCTCGCGCACGTTACACGAGATCCCCTCGGCCGTGCCACCCGCCGCGCGAATGTCGGCCACCGTGGATTCGAGCGGCTCCGTGCGGCGCCCGTTAATCGTCACCGCGGCGCCGAGTGCAGCGACACGCTCGGCCATCGCGCGGCCTAGCCCCGTGCCTCCGCCGGTGACAACAAGGTGATGATCAGCGAGCAAATCAGGTTGATAGGCGTCGTCCATGATGGGTGAAGATTGGTTTGTGGAGACAAGAATGGCGCGTCGGATGCCAACAAGCTAAAAAGGCCCGGCGAGAAGCGCCTCCCGCCGGGCCTTTCAATGATGCCATCATTGGTCAGTCAGGCTTTTTCGGGCTTCGAGGGCGCCCCGGCCGCGCCGTCGCCGGCGTCTTCGACCGAAACGTCCACGTCTGGGTCGACGTCGGCCTCGGCGTGCGTAGGCACGTCGGAGGTCATGTCGGACGCGAGGGCACCACGGCCGGCCGGCGAGCCCGGCAGCATCCGGTTTTCGCGGTAGGCGTCCAGTTCGAACTCGTCGACCTGGATGTACCGCTCGCGCGCGGCGTCCGCTTCGTATACGAGCTCATACTCGTCCTGCGTGATGACGCCCTGCTCCAGCGCTTTGTCCAGCAACTGGTGCGGGCGGCGCTTCGGCAGGCGTCCGTCGCGGACCGCGTCCTTGATCGTCTGCCCCACGTGGTAGGCATCACGGCTGAGCCGGAAGGCATGCTCCAGCTTGCCGAGGGCTTCGTCCGTGCTCTCCGGCACGTAAATGCCGTCCGTGAGCCACGTGCGCGCGCCGTCTTTCTCCTGGATGGCGCGGGCGATCTCGTGGCCCAGCGTGTCCGATGGCGCCTGTCCGATGGCGTTGAAGCGCGACCACGGGCCGATGACGGCGCGGAAGAGCCACGTCAGGCCCGGCACCTTCATGTTGGCGAAGAGGCCGTCGAAGGCCTCCTGCATCTCGGCGAATGCGTGCTGCAGCGCCCAGTGCATGAATGGCTCCTGCTCTTTCGGACGGCCCGCCTGCTCGAAGTGCTTGAGCGTGGCGGTCGCCAGGTACATCCACGAAAGCACGTCGGCGAAGCGGCCGGTGATCTTCTCCTTCCGCTTCAGCATCCCGCCGAGGCTGCCCATCGCCAGGTCGGCGAAGAAGGCGAAGCTGGCCGAGGCCCACGCAAGCTTCCGGTAGTACGTGGCGTGCGGACCGCTCACGGGCGTACCCGCCAGCGCGCCGCGCGTCAGGCTGAGCCCAAAGGCGCGGAAGCCGTTCTGCACGACGTGGCCGATGTGCTTCCAGAACGCGCCGTCGAATGTCTTGACGTCGCCGTTCATCAGCGCCTCGATCTCCGTCAGCGCGTATGGGTGGATCTAAATCATCATCGTGCGCGTCAGGATGTTCGCGCCCTCCACAGTGATGCTAATCGGCGTGCCCTGATAGGCGAACGCCAGCAGGTTGTTGGGGCCCCGCGAGATGGCGTTCCCCGCGAGGATATCCATCGCGTCGTTCACGCCGTCGCGCTGCATCTCCGTCGCCTGGTACTTCATGATGGCCGAGACGACGGACGGCTTCTCCCCGCTGTCGATGGCGCCGTTCGTGTACTTCCGCGCCGCTTCGAGGATGTAGGCGTACCCGGCGATCCGCGCGAGCGGCTCTTCGATGCCCTCGAACTTGCCGATCGAGAGGCCAAACTGCTCGCGGACGGCGGCGTGCGCCCCGGCCACGCGGGCAAAGTACTTGAGCCCGCCGGTCGACTGCGCCGGCAGCATGATGCCGCGTCCGGCCGAGAGGGCATCCATCAGCATGGCCCAGCCGCGGCCTGCGCCGTCGGCCCCGCCGATGATGGCGTCGATGGGCAGCACCACGTCTTCGCCCTCCGTCGGGCAGTTGTAGAATGCGATGCCCAGCGGATCGTGGCGGCGGCCCAGCTTGACACCATCGGCGTCCGACGGAACGAGTGCGCAGGTGATGCCGAGGTCTTCGCCCTTGCCAAGCAGATTGTCCGGATCGCGCAGTTTGAAGGCCATACCGAGCACATCCGAGATGGCGGCCAGCGAAATGTAGCGCTTCGTCCAATTGAGGCGTACGTACAGCTCGCCGTCGTCGCCGCGGAAGACTTCGCCGCGCGACTCCATGGCCCCGGCGTCGGACCCCGCATTGGGCTCGGTGAGTGCGAAAGCCGGGATCATGTCGCCGTGTGCCAGCTTCGGCAAGTAGTGATCTTTCTGCTCGTCCGTGCCGTAGTGCAGCAGCAGCTCGCCCGGCCCCAGCGAGTTGGGCACCATCACGGTGATGGAGAGCGGCGTCGAGCGCGTGCCGAGCTTCTGCACGACGGCGCTGCGCGCTTCGGCCGAGAAGCCGAGCCCACCGTATTCCTCAGGAATGAGCATGCCGAAGAAGCGCTTCTCCTTCATGTAATCCCACGCCTTGGTCGGCAGGTCGCCGCGCTGGTGGATGTCCCAATCGTCGACCATCGCGCACAGCGTCTCGACCTCGTTGTCGAGGAAGGCCTGTTCCTTGTCGGAAAGCTCCGGATACAGCTGGTCGAGCGTCTTGTTAAAGTCCGGCTTGCCCGAGAAGAGCTCGGCGTCCATCCACACTGTGCCCGCATCGATGGCCGTCTGCTCCGTCTCCGAGATCGTCGGCAAGAACTGCAGTGCTTCCATGGTCTTCATGACAGACGACGACAGCAGCGCCCGCCGCAACGGCGTAACGTTGAAGAGCACGACGAGCACGCCGTACACGGCCCAGACCCACACGGGCGCGCCGAAGCCGGACAGCGCCGCCGCGCCGGCGATGGCCCACACGAGCAGCGGAGCACCGGTGAAGCCGAGCACGAACAGTGTGATCAGCACGCCGATGATCGGGACCCAGCCCGGCATCGCGTCGAATAGCGGTTGGATTGCGTTTAGAGTTATGGCTGGCCTACTGAGTTATTCTACAAACGGAACGGCATCTGTCGAAACGTCGCCATCGTTGGGTGCGGGCGATGCCGGAGCGCCCCGGGTTAACACCGTTAACCGATGGCTAAAAATCATGTCTTCTGGGGTTGGATGATTATGCTGAAGGTAATTAGGGATTGAATTCCGTGGCGACGTAGCATGCTACGTCGCCACAGCCACCCGGTCGCCCCTATCGGACGTCATGCCGTTAAATTTTCGATGACACCGGCGGCGCCCATTCCTCCCCCCACGCACATCGTGCAAATGCCATACTTCACGCCGCGACGCTTCATCTCGTGCAGCAGCGTGGCCGTCAGCTTGGCGCCGGTGCAGCCGAGCGGGTGGCCGAGCGCGATGGCTCCGCCATTGACGTTGACGACGTCTTCGCTGAGGCCGACTTCGCGGATGACAGCCAGTGCCTGCGCGGCAAAGGCTTCATTCAGCTCTACTAATCCAATGTCATCGACGCCGAGGCCTGTCTGCTTTAACACCTTCTCGATGGCTCCGATCGGCCCGATGCCCATCAATTCAGGCGCTACGCCGGCGACGGCAAACCCGAGGATGCGACCTAGCGGGTCGACCCCCAGTTCGCTGACCATCCGCTCGCTCATTACCACCGAGGCCGCTCCGCCGTCTGAGCGCTGGGAGGCGTTGCCCGCTGTCACCGTCCCGCCCTGCTTAAAGACGGGCCGCAAGGCGTTGAGCGCCTCTAGGCTCGTATCGCGGCGTGGCCCTTCGTCGGTGTCGAAATCTACCTCTACGTTTTCCGGCGTGCGACCGCCGTTCATGCGCGTCTCTTCCACATGGAGCGGGACGATCTCGTCGTCGAAGCGGCCGCTGTCGATGGCGTCGACCGCGCGCTGGTGCGATTGCAGCGCGAACCGGTCCTGGTCCTCACGGCTCACGCCGTACTGCTCGGCGACATTCTCCGCCGTGATGCCCATCGACACGTACACGTCGGGATCCTCCTCCACGAGCTCGGGATCCGGCTGGAAGAAGAACCCGCTCATCGGCACCTGGCTCATCGACTCGGCCCCGCCGGCCACGATTACATCGGCCTGTCCCGTCGCGATGGACTGTGAGGCCATCACGATGGTCTGCAGCCCGGACGAGCAGAAGCGGTTGACCGTCGCGCCGGGCACGTGGTCAGGGAGGCCGGCCTTCTGCGCGATGATGCGGCCGACGTTCATGCCCTGCGGCCCCTCGGGAAAGGCACAGCCCATGATCACGTCGTCGACCTGATCCGGCTCCAGCCCGTCGACGCGGTCAAGGGCGCCATTTACGGCTTCTGCCCCCAAGTCCTCGGGCCGGTAGTGCCGCAACGTCCCCCGATTGGCTTTGCCGACGGCGGTGCGCACGCTACTGACGATATATGCTGCGTTGGTGGCTTCCATTGGTTAGCTTCGGTTTGTCAGGTTGACGTTGGGGCGCATGGCCATGCGCCCTTACAAGTTGAGTATCTATCGCTGGCGACTAATTCCGGAGGGGCTTGCGGTTTTCGAGCATGTACTGGATGCGCTCCATCGTCTTCTGCTCGCCCAGCAGGCTCATGAACGCTTCGCGCTCTAGCTCGATGAGGTAATCCTCGTGCACGTCCTGGGGCGCAGAGAGGTCGCCGCCGGTCATCACGTAGGCGAGCTTCTTGCCGAGGTGCACGTCGTAGTCGCTGATGTAGTTGCCATTGCGGTACTGATTGAGGGCCACCTCGAATGTGGCGGCCGTCTTTCGGCCCAAGACGCGGATGTTTGTACTCACCGGCGGCGGGCTGTACCCCTGCTCACTGAGCCGCAGCACCTCCTGCTTGGCCGCGTGGAGGCGCCGGTCGCTGTTCATGATGACGGGCGCGTGGTCGGCAAGATAGCCCATGGCTTTGCCTTGGGCCGCGCTCTCAGCGACCTCCGCCATCGCGATGTTCTCGAAGTACTTCCGCAAGTACGGCTGGATGGCGCTGTGATGCGTGTTTGGCGCGCGCTTCGCGGCCTGCTCCGCCATCCGCATCGTGCCCGTACCCGCCGGGATGAGCCCGACGCCCAGCTCGACGAGCCCGATGTACGTCTCGCTGTCGGCCACCGGGTTCGGGCAGGCGATGGCCATCTCGCAGCCGCCGCCCAGCACGCGCTGGT
>JAAAPH010000189.1 GCA_009908415.1 Bacteroidota bacterium | reverse complement strand
CAAGAGGGCGACCTCCTGTCGGTCGACTGCGGCGTTGAGCAGAACGGATACTACGGCGATAGCGCGTACACCTTTGCGGTGGGCGAGATCAGCCCGGAAAATGAGCGGCTGTGCCGCGTCACATACGACGCCCTGAACAAAGGGGTGGCGAAAGCCGTTGTTGGAAATCGCGTTGGTGATATTAGCAGTGCCGTGCAGGCCTTCTGCGAAGAGCACGGGTACGGCGTGGTGCGCGACCTCGTGGGGCACGGCATCGGGCGGTCGCTGCACGAAGACCCGCAAGTCCCGAATTACGGGGCGGCCGGCCGCGGCCGCACCCTGAAGTCGGGGCTGTCCATCTGCATCGAGCCCATGATTAACCGCGGCACCGGCGACGTGACGACCGACGACGACGGATGGACAGTGCGCACCGCCGACCGGAAGCCGTCGGCCCATTACGAGCACATGGTGGTCGTGCGCGAAGGTCAAGCCGAGGTCCTCAGCACATTTGAGTACATCGAGGACGTAACCGAAGCACCCTACGAGCAGTCTTCTACAAAAGAACGCGTTCCCAATGGCTAAAGAAGAGCCCATCGAGCAGGATGGGGAGGTCATCGAGGCGCTCCCCAACGCACAGTTTCGCGTGAAACTGGAGAACGGACACGAGATTCTTGGTCTGCTCTCCGGAAAGATGCGGATGCATTACATCAAGATATTGCCGGGCGATCGCGTCAAGGTGGAGCTTTCCCCCTATGACCTTTCCAAGGGTCGGATCGTGTATCGCTACAAATAGCCCGCCACTCGAGAGGAGTGCGCCGAGGCGCCCGCGCATGACGCGAGGGCACCCCGCCTTCTCGATCCAGATTAAACGACACCGAGATCCAATATTTAGGCATAGCATATGGCACGCATTGCTGGAGTTGACATCCCGAACGACAAGCGCGGCGAGATTGCGCTGACTTACGTGTACGGCATTGGCCGATCCCGCGCGAGCGAGATTCTCGAGCGCGTGGAGATCGACAAGGACCTTCGGCCGCAGGAGTGGTCGGACGAGCAGACCCGCCAGATCCGGCGGCTCATTGAAGACGACTACAAGGTCGAAGGGCAGCTGCGTACCGAGACCCAGATGAACATCAAGCGCCTGATGGATATCGGGTGCTACCGCGGGTTGCGCCACCGCAAAGGCCTGCCGGTGCGGGGCCAGCGCACCCAGACCAATGCCCGGACGCGCAAGGGCAGGAAGAAGACCGTACCCGGCAAGAAGCAAGCTGCGCAGAAGAAGTAGGGGTTTCACGATTCAGGCGCGCCGCTGCGGGCGGGCCACAGGCCGCCGCAGTGACCCGCCTACGTTTCATCGAAAAGCAGGCAACAAGAGGTCATGGCAAAAGACAACAAGGGAAGCAAGAAAGGCCGACGTACCGTCCGGAAGAAGAACGTCGTTGTTGAATCGAACGGCCGTGCGTACATCAAGGCCACGTTCAACAACGTCATTGTTACCATCACCGACCAGTACGGCAACACCATCTCGTGGGCCAGTGCGGGCAAGATGGGCTTCAAGGGCAGCCGCAAGAACACGCCCTACGCCGCGCAACAGGCCGGGCGTGCTGCAGCCCAGGAGGCCTATGATCTTGGGCTGCGCCGCGTGGACGCCTACGTGAAGGGCCCCGGCTCGGGCCGCGAAGGCGCGATTCGTGCCATGGACGAAGTAGGCATTGAAGTCGCCACTATTCGCGACGTCACACCGCTTCCCCACAACGGATGCCGGCCGCCGAAGCGCCGCCGCGTCTAACCATTTCAGATTTTGGATTGCGGGTTTCTATCCGCCTCCATAATCAATCCAAAATCGACAATCGACAATCTACAACCGAAACATGGCTCGATACAGAGGACCCAAGCAAAAGATTGCCCGTCGGTTCAAGGAACCGATCTTCGGGCCCAGCAAGGCGCTGGAGCGTAAGCCCTACCCGCCCGGTCAACACGGCCGCGGTCGGCGCCGGCGCGAAAGCGAATATGCCGTCCAGCTGAAGGAGAAGCAGAAGGCCAAGTACACGTACGGCCTGCTCGAAAAGCAATTCAAGAACCTCTTCGACAAAGCCTCCCGCAAGCGCGGCGTGACGGGCGAGAATCTGCTCCGCTTTTTGGAAGCCCGTCTCGACAACACGGTCTTCCGGATGGGGTTTGCGAAGACGCGCCGTCAGGCCCGCCAGTTCGTGTCGCACCGGCACATCATGGTGAATGAGCGCATCGTAAACATCCCGTCCTACGAGTTAGGACCGGACGACATCGTCGAGGTGCGTCCGAAGAGCAAGCGGCTGGACGTCGTGCAGGAGAACGTGAAGCGCAACCAGCGCATGTTCCCCTGGCTCGAGGTAGACCGTGATGAGATCAAAGGGAAATTCCTCGACCTTCCGCAACGCGAGGACATCCCCGAGAACATCGACGAACAGCTGATCGTCGAGCTGTACTCGAAGTAGGCGATGCACGCCGCCGGCCGGGCGGGGCCCGCTCCGCATCTGCCCCGCCGTCGGGCCCGCTAGAAGACTGGCATTCGCGATTATCTACGTTTCGACTGACCACAGAGCTTATGAATAATTACGGGATCCAGATGCCGGAAGGCGTCGAGGTGGAAGAGGTTTCAGGCACCCAGGGCCGTTTCGTCGTCCAGCCGCTTGAGCGCGGATACGGCGTGACCATTGGCAACGCCCTGCGCCGCGTCCTCCTCTCCTCGCTGCAAGGCATTGCCATCACCGCCATCAAGATCGACGGTGTCCAGCACGAGTTCGCCACGATTGAGGGGGTCTCCGAAGACGTCTCTGACATCATCCTCAACTTGAAGGAGGTGCGGTTCAAGGCCGATGAGGTCGAAGAGGGCAACCTGCACCTCAACCTTGAGGGACCGGGCGAGTGGACCGCGGAGGACATTGACGAAACCACCTCCGAGTACGAGGTGCTCAACCCGGATCTCCACATCGCGACGCTGGATGAAGGCGCCACCGTCAACGTCGACCTCCGGGTCGGGTACGGGCGGGGGTACGTGCCGGCCGAGGAAAACAAGCGGGAGGACGACCCGATTGGCGTGATTGCGATCGACTCGATCTTCACGCCCATCAAGAACGTGAAGTACAACGTGAAGCCCACGCGCGTGGGTCAGAAGATCGACTACGAGCAGCTCACGATCGACGTGGAGACCGACGGCTCCATCCACCCGGAAGATGCACTGGCCCGGGCGGCGGCGATCCTGCGGGATCACATCAACTTCTTCATCCAGATGGAGGAAGAGCCCGAGCCGGCCCAGGAAGAGCAAGAGGTCGACGAGGAGGTGCAGCGCATCCGCGAACTGCTCGCCCAGCCGGTCGACGAGCTCGACCTGTCGGTCCGCTCGCACAACTGCCTCAAGGCGGCCAGCATCAAAACCATTGGCGATCTCGTGCGGCGCGAAGAGAAAGAGATGCTCAAGTTCCGCAACTTTGGCCGTAAGTCGCTCCAGGAGCTCGTCGAGGTCCTGGAAGACCGCGGGCTTCACTTCGGCATGAACGTCGAGGAGTATCTCGAAGAGCAGGCCTCCAGCTAACCGTTTTGCGTTCGGCGTTGCGCGTCATGCCTTGAGTGCATCGGCGCTGAGTCACCAAGATGCGACGCACAACCCGCACACTTGTAACACGAAACGAACCCCATGCGACACCGGAAGAAAGGAAAGAAGTTGGGCCGTGACAGCGGCCACCGCAAGCAGACGCTGGCGGCGCTTTCGAGCGCACTGATCGAGCACAAGCGGATCCAGACGACGTTGGCCAAGGCGAAGGCGCTCCGGCCGTTTGTCGAGCCGCTGATCACGCGGTCGAAGCAAGACACGACCCATAACCGGAAGCAGGTCTTCCGCTATCTGCAGGACAAGGAAGCCATCAAGGAGCTCTTCGGCGACGTGGCCGATCAGGTGGGCGACCGCCCTGGCGGCTACACGCGTATCATCAAGCTCGGGCAACGCTCCGGCGACGGCGCCGAGATGGCGATGATTGAGTTGGTCGACTACAACGATGTGCCGCCGGCCAGCACCGGCAGCAGCGGATCACGCACGCGACGCGGCGGCGGTAAAGGCCGGCGCGGGAGCGGCTCCTCGACGGCCGAGCCCGACCAGGAGCCGCCGCAAGACACCGAAGAAGCGGCCGAATCGGAACCAGCCGAGGCGGAGGCCGCAGCTACCGAGGTCGAGACGCCTGACGAGGCCGCTGACGAGGCCGCCGAAGCGGAAGAGCCCGCGGCCGAAGCGGAAGAGCCCGCGGCCGAAGCGGACGGCGAGGCAGACGACGCAGCCGAGGACGAGGACAACGAAGCCGCCTCGAAGTAACCTCGGCCGGCGCGTGGACGATCCGACCGGAAACCGAACGACGATGAGCGCTGCCAGCCTGTGCGGGCAGCGCTCTTTTTTGTCGCATGCATGAACCATACATTGTCATGCGACCTGCTCCCTGCAGCGCAGCGCGGTCGAGAAACTCTCTTTCGGCCGGGAGCTATGACATAGCGGATGGATTTAGCGATGGGGTGGTCCCGTAAGCATGCTGCAAGCCTCAACCATTTTACAGAAGACGGATCTGGACATCGAGCCAGATTTCGAAGAGCAGCTCGCCGAGTTGTTGGCCTTGTGCCATGAGCACCTCGGCAGCGTGGACGAGGACATGCTGCGGCGCTCATTTCGGCTCAGCTATTGGGCCCATCGCAACGACTGGCGCGCCTCCGGGGAGCGCTACATCAGCCATCCGCTCCAGGTGGCCAAAATCGTGGCCAAAGACATTGGCTTCGACGATATTAGCGTGGCGGCCGCGCTCCTGCATGACGTCGTCGAAGACACCGAGCTCTCGCTCGACTTCATTCGGGAGGAGTTCGGCGAGACGATGGCCACCATCATCGACGGCCTCACCAAGATCAGCGGGGTGTTTGAGAGCCGCGAACTGGGCCAGGCCGAGAACGTCCGCAAGCTGATGCTGTCGATGGCGACGGACATCCGTGTCATCCTCGTCAAGTTCGCGGACCGGCTCCACAACATGCGCACCATCGAAGCGCTGCCAAAGGAGAAGCAGCTCAAGAAAGCCAGCGAGACGCTCGACCTGTTTGCGCCGCTGGCCCATCGTTTCGGGCTGTTTTCCGTCAAGAGCGAGCTGGAGGACCTCTGCCTCAAGGTGCTCAACCCGGAGTCGTACCACGAAATCGTGCAGCGGCTCGAAGAGATGGCCGAGGAGCGCGAGGCGTACATCGCGGCCTTCACGAAGCCGTTGGAAGAGCACCTGCGCGAAGAGGGGTTCGAGTTCGACATCTACGGGCGCGTCAAGAACGTATACTCGATCCACCGCAAGATGAAGCGGAAGAACCAGCCGCTCGGCGAGATCTACGACATCTTCGCGATCCGGATCGTGCTGCAGAGCGACGGCAAGAAAGGGAAGGAAGACTGCTGGCGCGTCTATTCGCTCATCACGGACCTCTACAAGCCACTCCCCGAGCGCTTTCGCGACTTCATCTCGGTGCCGAAGTCCAACGGCTACCAGAGCCTGCACACCACCGTGCTCGGTCCCAAAGGGCGCCGCGTCGAGGTGCAAATCCGCACGCAAGAGATGCACGAGATCGCCGAGAAAGGCGTGGCCGCGCACTGGAAGTACAAAGAGGGCGTGGGCGACGCCGACCGCGAGATGGACCAGTTCCTCGACTGGGTCCGCGACCTGCTGGAGAACCCCGAGCCCGAGCGCGCCACCGAGTTCGTCAAGGAGTTTCGCCTCAATCTCTACGATGAGGAGATCTACGTCTTCACCCCGATGGGGGATCTGATGACGCTGCCCAGCGGCGCCACGCCGGTCGACTTTGCCTTCAAGGTGCACAGCGAGGTCGGCATGCAGTGCATCGGGGCCAAGGTCAACGGCAAGATGGTGCCCCTCTCGCACGAGCTCAAAAGCGGCGACCAGGTGGAGGTCATTACCTCCAAGAAGCAGACGCCGAACCCGGACTGGATCAACTTCGTCGTCACGCACAAGGCGCGAAGCCGCATCCGCCACTGGCGGAATAAGCAGCGCCGTGAGACGGCCGATCTGGGGCGCGAGATCTGGGAGAAGAAGGCCGACCGCGCCAGCCTGGAGGTGAGCGACCAGGACCTCCAGGACTACGCGCACGAGCTCAAGTTTCCCGATCTGCAGCAGCTGTTCTATGAGATCGGCAGCGGACTGTACGAGGCCGACGAACTCGTGCAGTATATCAAGAAGGGGCACCGCGAGGACGAGGAGGCGGCCGAGCGGGAAGACGAAGACGCCCTGCGCGAGAAGTACGAGAAATTTCTCGACACGGCACAAACTACCGGCAAGCAGGCCCTGCTCATTAACGGGGAGCTGCAAACCGACATCGCCGTGAACTATGCCGCCTGCTGCAACCCGATTCCTGGCGATGAGGTGTTCGGGTTCGTGAGCAAGACGGGCACGATCAACATCCACCGCACGAACTGCCGCAACGCACCGGATCTGCTCACGAATCATCCGGATCGCATCCTGGAGGTCGACTGGAGCCGGCAAAAGGACATCCAGTTTGTCGCGGCGCTCCGGCTCATGGGCGAAGACCGGGTCGGAATGGTGAACGACATCACGACGGTGATTTCCAAAAACCTGAAAACCAATATCCGGTCGATCACGGTCGATACCGAGGACGGCATCTTCTCCGGCACCGTGGTGCTTCACGTGAGCGATCTGGAGCACTTGCGTCGGCTGATGGAGCGGCTCAAGCGCATCGATGGCATCCACGGCGTGTACCGGTTTGAAGAGTGAGCTACGGCCTCCGGCTCCGCCCTCCACCCGGCGCGCGCGGATTTCTCTGGGGCGGGAGGTTGATCTTGGTGCGCACGTCGCGTTACGTATTAAGGCGCGCCCTTGTTGAATATTGTACCAAATCATGTCTGACCGCTCGGAAACACTGACCAAGAAGGATGTGTCGCGCCGCGTGGCGGAGCTGATGGACAAACCCATCTACAAGAGCGAGCCCTGGGTGAGCGCAGTCCTGGACGCCCTCAGCGAACTCATGATGGAGGCGGATCCCGAGCGTCGCATCGAGCTGCGTGATTTTGGCGTGTTTGAGGTGAAAAAAACGAAGGCTAAGCCGAAGGCCCGCAACCCCCGGACCAACGAAACGGTGTTTATTCCCAGCCGTCGCAAGACGCACTTCAAGCCCAGCAAGCGGATTAAAGAGGTGCTTCAGACGCCGCTGCACGAGCTGGATTACACCATTCCGGAGGGCAGCGCCGACAAGCACCTCGACGACGTGTCTGCCGACGAAGAGTGAACCGGAAGGCAGGTAGGCGTGCGCGAGGAGGAAGCCGCGATGTGCTGCATGCAGCGGGGCGGGTGTAGGGCTGGAGCCCCTCCCGTCTCTGTATCGCTTCGTGGGCAGCGGCTTCTTCTGCGCGAACGCGTACGACGGAGACCGTGCGTCTCACAAAACACGCGATACGCCCCACGCACTCGGAATGCCATCATGACCGCTTCCCTCGACGCTCCGGCCCCTCGCGTCGTCGGCGTCGATTATGGCACCAAGCGGGTCGGGCTGGCGCTCGCCGATCCACTGCGCATGTTCGCCCGGCCGCACGGGGCGTTTACCCAGCGTGAGGCCGTCGAAGAGTTGAAGCGAATTCACGCCGACGAGGGCATCGAGACGATCGTCGTCGGCTGGCCGCTGACCTTGGGCGGCGAGGAGGGCGTGGCCACCGAACGCGTGCAGCAGTACATCAATCGCCTGCGCAACGCGTTGCCCGATGTCGTGCGCATCGTGAAGCGCGACGAGCGGCTCACCTCCGAGATGGCCAAAGACGCCCTGCGGGATGCCGGCGCGCGGCGGACCGGACGCGTTGAAGAGGACCGCGGGCGTGTGGACGCTGCGGCGGCGGCCCTCATCCTTCAGGATTATTTAGACGCCACGGGGCGCTAGGCGAAGGGGGAGCGTCGAGGACCGGAGAGGCGCCGCCCCGAGGGCATCGCTCGACCGAACGAAGCCATCGAGATGTCGCTCCTCGGTTTCTCCAATTCTCCCTTTCCTTATCTCGCGTCGTTCCGCCGTTCCTTCTCATCCAGCACGCGCTGGGCGATGGTGCGTGCGAGGTCGGGGGCATTGCCCCAGGCGCGGTTGTTGGCGATCAGGTTCAGCAGCGCGTTCTTCGCCTCGGCCTGGAAGACGAGCGCCGTGGCGTCGAGCACCATGTCGTGCGCCTGCCGGGTGTCGGCAATCTCGGGCGCGCGCTGGTCGAACGGGTAGGCGTTTGCATACGCCTCGGCGTACTTCACGTCGCGCGGCGTGAGCAGCCGCGCCACCACGTTGCCATCGGCCGCCGTGAAGCGCTCGCCGCACATCGCCCACTGGTCGCGGATCGGGGGGAGCCACGTCCAATGGCTGAAGATGAAGCCCAGCCCGCGTTCGGCGAGCCAGTCGAAGTAGACCTCCGTGAGTAGATGCTCTGACCGGAGTTCGACGTGGGGCTGCGGGTCGTCGGGCAGGCGCTGGAAGAACGCGTCGAGCGTGTCCACATTCGCCTCCGGGCTCGGACTGTCTCCGACGCGCTGGTACTCCTGCTGAAACAGCAGCCCGTCGATCCGGTCGCCGAGGATCTCGCGGGCCGGCTCGTGGAACCGAGCGAGGTACGCCTCGGCATCGAGAAAGTCGGGGTTGTCGATGTACGTGGGTTTTCCGCCACGGCTCCGGCGCAGGGTGCGCGCGAAGTACTGTTGCGGCGCCTTGAGCAAAAAAGAAGCGTTGTCCGGCGCGTGATCGGCGTATTTGCTCAGGACGAAAAAGTTGTTGGTCGGCTCGCCGTCCTCGTCGCGGAGCGGGCGATAGAACGTGAAGTCGAGCTCCAGCGTGCCGAAGTGCTCGAAATAATCGGCCACCGACGCGATGGGCACGTTGCGCTCCTCGAAGCGCTGTCCGCCTAGCTTACGCGAGCGGCTGGAGATCTGGTCGCGGTAGTGCTCCGGGTAGATCTGGCCGATCCAGGCAGCGTAGCGGTCGCTGGCTGTGCCGAAGCGGACGTGCGGCGTGACGGTGCGGAGGTCGAGGCGGTCGACGCGCTCGCGCGCGTCTGAGAGCGAGGAAGAGGGCATGGCGGGGTTACTCGGTGGAGGACGAGGGTACGGAGGGGGAAGCCGCAGACGGCCGTCCAGTGGACGAGGAAGCCGCGTCCCCGTCATTCGACGAAGCGCGTATCTGCTGGATTTGGTGGAGGAACAGGTAGGCACCCAATGCCAAAAAGATGTAGTAGCCGAGGACGCGCCAGGCCAGGAGCGTGGGCGCGACGAGCGCTTCCGGGATGAGCGGGCCGATGAACAGGGCGTACAACCCCTCCAGCCCGCCCGATCCGCCCGGAGTGGGCAGCACGAGCGAACTCATCGTCATGGCGATGGTGCGCAGAAAGACGAGCAGCTTGTCAAATGTGGGGAATACGCTCCAGATGATGAACACGACGAGCGCGAACCGTCCGATCCACACGCCGCTGGTCAGCACAACCCCTTTCAGGTAGAAGGCAGGCGGTTGCGTACGGAGCGCGTGCGCACGCTGAGTGAACGCGTGCATCTCTTCCATCACCCGGTCGTGAAAGCGGGACAGATACCGGAAGCTGAAAATGCGGTTGGCGAGCCGCTCCAGCAAGGAGGGGCGGAAGAGCGTCGCATATGCAAAAAGCGTCGCCCAGGCGAGCATACCGACAAAGACGGCCACGAACGCCCACAAGCCCACGTCGCCGATCGAGGGGGGGATGACATCGATCACGACGCTGGTGGCAAGCACAACGGAGATCGAAAACGCAAACCACAACTGGTCCAAGAGGGCAGAGAACAGCATGAAGGCCGTAGCCTCGCCCACTCTGATCCCGCGGTCTTTTGCAATGTACAGGGTGGCAAGGGGGCTGCCGCCGATGGCGGACGGCGTGAGGTTCGAGAAGAAATCGATCGCGAGCTGCCCCCGGGTGCCCTCCATCAAGGTCAGGCGGCCGCGTGAGACGACGTGCAGGCGCCATCCGCCGAAGAACGTGCGGCTGATGGCCAGCACCAACGCCGCGACGAACGGCCACGGCTGCATGGCGCGCACCAGCTTCCAGAATGTGCTGGCATCGAACGTGAAGTAGCCAATGACGAGCAGTACGGCCAAGCTCAGCCCAAGAGAAAGGCCGATCTTCGACAGCGATGCCGAGCCTCCCGACGGGCTCCGGTCGACCGCCTCGGAAGCCACCGACGGATTTGCGTCTTCGGACGAGGAGGCGTCAGACATGAAAGCGTGAGACGATGCGGTAGAGCAGAGCAGCGAGGGCCGCCAGGGGATCACTGGGAGGCAGAGGGGACGTCGCCAACGGCCTCGATCGCCGCCCGCAGGCGGTCGTAGGTCTCGCTCAGCGATTCCGGGAGGACGCGCGTCTCGGCCGTCGTCGTCATGAAGTTGGTATCGCCATTCCAGCGCGGAACCACGTGGGTGTGAAGATGCTCCGGGATGCCAGCCCCAGATCCATCCTCCAGGTTCATCCCGACGTTAAACCCGTCGGGCTGCAGCGCGTGCCGCAGCCACCGGATGCAGCGGTCGATGGCGTGGGCAATCGCCACTTGTTCCTCGGG
>JAAAPH010000314.1 GCA_009908415.1 Bacteroidota bacterium | reverse complement strand
CCTGCCCGTCTCGGCGCCGCTGATGACTATCGAGCCCGGCAACGTGGAAATCGAGCAGGGCGCCTCGCAGGAAGTCATCGTGATGCTGCGCGAGGACACGGAGCGCGACGTGACGCTGACGTACCGGTCCGGGGACGGCGCGTGGCAGAAGGCCACCATGCAGGCGGCGCTCGGCGAACCGGCGTTCCTCCACGAGTTCATCAACGTGCAGGCGCCCATCGAGTACTTCGTCGAGTACGATCAGCAGCGGTCCGAGGTCTTCTCGATCTCGCTCTACACCTTCCCGGAGGTGGCGCAGATCGACCTGACGTACACCTATCCGGGGTACACGGGCCGCGCGCCACGCACGGAGGAGAATACCGGCGACATCACGGGCGTGAAAGGCTCGACCGTCACCTTGGACGTGGCCACGACGGGCGCCGTCGCGCAGGCCGAGCTCGTCCTGGACGACGATCAGCGGATTCCACTGGAGGCGGCGGGCGACGGCCGGTTCCGGGGCACGATGCCGCTGGAGGCGGACGGCTTCTACCGCGTCCGGCTCATCGACGAGGCGGAGAAGCAGAACAAGTTCCCCGAGGAGTACCAAATCGTAGCCGTCGAAGACGAGAAGCCGCTCATCTCGATCACCGATCCGCAGCGCGACGTGCGCGTGAACGCCATCGAAGAGGTGCTGGTCGCGGCCCGCGCGGAGGACGACTTCGGCGTCCGCGACCTGCAACTCCACTTCGCTGTCAACGGGGGGGAGGAGCAAACGCGTTCGCTCAAAGACGGAGAGGAGGCGTCCCCTGCCGTTGAGGGCGATCACCTCTTCTTCCTGGAGGACTACCAGCTCGCGCCCGGCGACGTCATCTCCTATTTCGTGGAGGCCCGCGACGCCTTCCACGAGACGCCGGCGGCCACCGACATGTACTTCATCGAGGTCATCCCCTTCGATCAGGATTACACGCAGGAGACGGCCGGCGGCATGCAGGGCGGGGGCGGCGGCGCGCAGAGCGGCATCGTGCTGAACCAGCAGCAGATCATCGCCGCCACGTGGAAGCTGCACCGCGAGCGGGCTGAGATGCCCGACGCGGAGGTCGCGTCGTCGCGCCGGGCGCTCGTGCAGGCCCAGAACAACTTGCGCCGCAATATCGAGGAGCGCATTAGCTCGACGGCCTTCTCGCTGGAGTTGCAGCAGGACGAGAACAATCGGCAGATCGCCTCGCTGCTCCGGAGCGCCATCGAGGCCATGGAGGCGGCCGTCGGCGAGCTGCGCGGCGACCGGCTGCGCGAGGCGCTGACGCCGGAGCGCGAGGCGCTCAACCACCTGCTCAAAGCCGACGCGCTCAACAAAGATCAGCGCGTGGCGCTGAACCGCAACCAGGGCGGCGGAGGCGGCGGATCGGCGGCGACCGAAGAGCGCATGACGGAGCTCATGGACCTGGAACTCGACATCTCGAAGGACAAGTACGAAACGCTGCCCCAGCGGTCCGGCGGAGGCCAGGCCGGGGGGCAAGAGATGGACGAGGCCATGCAGCGGCTCCGCGAGCTGTCGCGCCGCCAGCAGAACCTCGCCAACGAGAGCCGCCGCGAGCTCGATGGCGACGACCAGCGACGGCAGGTGGAGCGCCTGCAGCGCGACCAGGAACAGCTTCGGCGGGAGGCGCAGTCGCTGTCGCGGTCCATGCAACGGATGGCGCGGCAGGACGATCGGCTGGGCGGCGAGGTGGAGCAGCAGCTCGACCGGGCTACGCGCAACATGGAAGAGGCCGAACGGGCGCTGCGTGAGGGCGACGTGCAGCGTGCCCGCGCCCGTCAGCAGCAGGCCATCAACGACCTGGAGCGCGTGACGCGCGACATGCGGACGGCGACCAACAGCAACCAGCGGCAGACGCTGGAAGAGATGGACCGCCAGTTCGAACGGATGCGCGATCAGGGGCAGCAGCTCACCGAGGACGTCCGCCGCGCGACCCAGCAGGCGCGAGCGCAAAACGGTCGGGTCGACCGCGAGGAGGCCCAGGCGCTCGCCGAGCGCCGGCGGGCGCTCCGGGAGACGCTCGACGGCCTCGACCGGAACGCGGAGGACCTGGCCGGGCGCGGCGCGGAGGATCCCGACCTCGCCTCGGCGGCGCGCAACCTGCGGCAGAGCCTCCGCCGTGAGGCGCTCGACGAGCAGATGGAGCGCTCGGAGCAGGCCCTCGAACGGGGGTGGCTCGACCGGGCCCGCCGCCAGGAGGAGAGCATCGACCAGAGCATGCAGCGCGTCGAGGACGCCATGCGCGCCTTCGAGGAGCAGCTCCCCGTGACGGACGAAGAGCGGCTCATGCGCTCGCTCGACGCCCTCCGCGAACTCGAACGCGAGATGCAGGCCCTGCGGAACGAGGCGGCACCGTCATCTGAGCAAAATCAGGGCGCGGCGTCGGCCTCCAACCAGAATCAGGAGCAACCGCCCACGTCGAGCCAGGGAGAAGGCGCCGCCTCGGGACAGGGCGATCGGTCCGCGCGCGCCGCCGAGGCCCGTCAGCAGGCGCGGCTGGATCGGGCACGCGAGCAGCTGGAGCGGCTCCAGGAGGACCTGGGCGGCACGCCGTCCGCCGGCGCGTTGAACCGGCTCCGCGGCGCCATCGACGGCGCCGACAACGACAGGGCCCCGATCGAAGGAGACGCCGCCGAGGCCTTCTTCAACGACGACGTCTTCGCCCCGATCTCCCAGCTGGAGGACGCCCTTTTGCAGGAGCTCGACCAGATCGCGATGGAGAAGAAGCTCTACGGCAGCCGCCCGGCCGACGTGCCGCCGGAGTACCGCGAGCTGGTGGAGACGTACTACGAGTCGCTCTCCAAATCGCAGGAACGCTAGCGTGTGTGGGCGTGTGGGAGCAGGAACGGGGGGACTTGCCTTTTCCATACCCGGCTGCCCATACACCCACACCGCGGAAGCAACGAACCATTAGAACACACGGCGAACCGCGTGCGCGCCGGCAAAGCCTCCCTGACTGATGTTCGAGTCGCTCTTCAAATTTGATCGTATCAACTTCGCGGAAGGCACCGTGGGGCTCCAGTCGGGCGGCGCCACCGTGCTCTTCGTCGTGCTCGTCGTCGCGCTGCTCGGGGCGCTGGCCCTGTTGTATAGGTGGACGGATCGGTACGCGTCGGGCCGCGACCGGGCAATCTCCTTCGGCCTGCGCGCCGTCGTGGTGGTGCTGCTGTTCATCCCGCTCTTCGAACCCGTGCTCATCCGACCGGACGTGGTGCCGGACGAGAACTTCGTGGCCGTGCTCGTCGACGCCTCCGAGAGCATGACCGTTCCGGACGGCCGCGAGGGCCTCACGCGGAGCGACGAGGCGAAGCAGCTTCTTTTCGGCGACGAACGCGATGCGATTGCGCCGGCCCTCGACGACGTGTTCAAGGTGCGCTACTACACCTTCGGCGATGCGGCCCGCCGCGTCGACAGCGTCACCACGGTGGCCGCCGACAACCACGGCACGAACATCTCCGCCGCGCTGGACCGCGTGCTCTCGGACTTCCGCGGCCTGCCCCTCGCCGGCGTCGTGCTGCTGACGGACGGTGGCGACAACAGCGACGCCGTGCCGCTCAACACGGCCGAGGCGCTGCGCGGGCGCAACGTACCGTTGCACGTCATCGGTCTCGGCCAGGAGAGCGCGGAGCGCGAGCGCGAGCTGCTCGAAGCCCGCGTCAGCCGCGGCGTGGAAGAGACGACGGGCGCGGAGATCGACGTCAAGGTGCGGTCGGGGCGGACCGAGCCCGAGCCCGTGGTCGTCAGCATGTACCGCGGCGACGAGCTTGTCCACACCGACCGGCACGTGCTGAAGGGCGATGGCAAGGTGGATCAGTTCACGTTTTTCTACGAGCCGGAGGGGACGGAGCCGCAGGAATACACCCTGCGCGTCGCCGAGGCCGCCGATGAGTTCAACACGGAGAACAACGCCGTGAACGTGCTCATCGACCCGCGGCGCGACACGCTGCGCGTGCTTGCCATCGAGGGGCATCCGCGGCGCGACTTCAAATACACGCGCCGCGCGCTCGTCGACGATCCCGTCGTCCAGTTCACCTCCATCCTCCGCACGGGCACGGGCACGTTCTACCGACAGGGCGTCCGCAGCGCCGACGAGCTAGCCGGCGGCTTCCCGAACTCCGACGAAGAGCTCTTCGGCGATGTGGAAGCGGCGCAGTTCTCGCTCGACCAGCAGACCATGCTCGAACGGTTCGTGCGGCTCCGCGGCGGCGGGTTCGCCATGCTCGGCGGGCGGACCACCTTTGCGGAGGGGGGCTACTGGAACAGCCCCATTGCGGATCTGCTGCCCGTCACGCTCGATCCTTCGCGCCGGTCCGTGATTCCGCCCACCTTCGGGGATGAAGACGATCCACCTTCCGAAAAGGGCTATCAATTTGTGCCGACGGCGGCGGGGCTGGAGAGCCCGATCCTGCGCCTGGCCGGCGAGCCCGCGGCGAACCAGGCGCGGTGGGGCGAGATGCCGGGGCTCACGAGCATCAACTACCTGGGCGCGACCAAGCCCGGCGCGGCCGTCCTGGCCGAGAAGCCGGACGACGAGTTCGGCGGCAGCGAGCCGCTGCTCGTCGTACAGCGATACGGAAAGGGCCGCAGCGCGGCGCTGGCGACGGCGAGCACGTGGCGCTGGCAGATGCTACTCGACGCCGAGGACGAGCGGCACGAGCGCTTCTGGCGGCAGTTCGTGCGCTGGCTGGCCGCCTCGGCGCCGGGGCGCGTCGACCTGAACCTGGAGGCCGACCGCTTTGCGCCGGGCGATGAGATTCCGCTTACCGTCGACGTGTACGACGCGCAGTATCAGCCGCTGCCGGACGCGATGGTGCGGGGCACGCTGACCGACCCGGCTGGCACTACGCAGGAAATCGCCTTCCGGCCCGATTTGGGCGAGGCCGGCGCGTACACCGCCACGCTCCTGCCCGCCGATGAAGGCGTGTACGCGCTCGATGTCACGGCGGAGGCCGATGGGCAGCCGGTCGGGCAGCAGACGCACAGCCTGCTCGTCCGCCCCACCCGCGAGGAGTACTACGATGCCGTGCTGAAGCGGCCCTTCCTCGAACGGCTGGCGGAAACGGCCGGCGGCTTCTACTACACGCCCGCCGACACGGACGCCCTCACCACCAATTTGCGCGGCAGCCGCACGAGCACGTCCATCTACACGGTCGACTACCTGTGGGACATGCCATTCCTCTTCACGCTGATCCTGCTTTTCCTTTCGGCCGAGTGGGTGTGGCGCCGCCGCCGCGGCCTGCCTTGAACTCCCTCTGATCGCCCTCGCACGACGTATGCTTTCGCGGTTTTACCTTGACGCGGCTCTCCCGAAGACCGGGCTCGTGATGATGCTCGGCCTCGTCCTCATGAGCACGCTACCGACGCTCGCTCACAGCCAGGCGCCGGGGACGCGGCACGCGCTCCTCATCGGCGGCCTGGGCGGCACGCCCGCCTACACCGAGCGCTTCGAAACCTACCTGCGCGAGACGCACACCGCGCTCGTCGATCGCTTCGGGGTTCCGGAAGACCAGGTGCGCGTGCTGGGCGAGCGGGCCATTACCGCGCAGTCCTTCGTCGACGGGGCCTCAACGGCGGACAACATCCGCGCGGCCTTCGCGCGCCTGAGTCAGCAGGTGACGGCCGACGACCACGTGTACGTCCTCCTCTTCGGGCACGGCTCATTCGACGGCACGCACGCGCGGATCAACATTCCGCGGCGCGACCTCGACGACGGCGACTTCGCTGCGCTGCTGGACGCGCTCAATGCCGGGCGCATCGTGGTCGTCAACACGACCAGCGCAAGCGGCCCGTTTGCCGCGGCGCTCAGCGGCTCCGACCGGGTCATCATGACCGCGACGGCAACGGGCACGGAGCGCGACGAGACCCGTTTCCCGCGCCACTTCGTCGAGGCGCTGCGCGCACCGGAGGCCGATCTCGACAAGAACGGCGGGCTGTCCGTGCGCGAACTCTTCGTGTACACGACCGGAGCGGTGGCGAGCTCCTTCGAACAGGCGGGCCAGCTCGCCACCGAGCACGCCCTCCTCGACGACAACGGCGACGGCACGCCGACGCGCTTCGACGCCCTCGACGGGGCGCAGGACGGCGGGCTGGCCGCGCTCACCTATCTCCAGCCGCCGCCCGCCGTCGCGTCTGTGAGCGCGTCCGCGCGTCCGCTGCTTCGCGAGAAAGAGACGCTCGAACGCTCCATCGCCACACTGAAGAGCGAAAAGGCGGCGATGAGCGAAGACGCCTACTACGCCGAGCTGGAGTCGCTTTTCGTCCGGCTTGCGCGCCTGAACGCGCGCATTGAGCAGCAGGAGCAGCCCTAAGTGGCTTCAGGTTGGAGGGGGGCAGGCTGCAGGTGGAAAGCAGCCCATCCGAGCCATGGAGGTCGGGTGTACACGGTCCAAACGCCAACGCTCCTCTTGATTGGACTCAGTGGGAGAGGGCGTAGATGATGAAGTTGATCGCCATCTGGAAGCTTGCGGTCGACGCGTCGGCCAGGTTGCGGTCGGGCCACTCCCACCCGTCGCCGATGTCCTGGTTGTAGCAGATGGCCACCACCATTCGCCCGCTGTCGTCGAAGATGCCGTAGTAGACGTCGTCGCGCGGGCCGAAGCCCATGCCGCCCCACCGCCCCGAGTTCTTCGTGGAGATGGCCGCGTCCGGGTCGATGTCGTAGTACACGGACCAGATGGGGTGGTCGGCCGTCAGCTCGACGGGCTCGCGGTCGGGGAAGACGCGTTTGATATTGCGGTACATGTTATTCCACTGCGGGCCGACCTGCCCGCGCCCGTAGTCGTGGAAGTCGTCGATGATCAAGAAGCCGCCACGGGCAAGGTATTTCCTGAGGTTTTCGACCTCGGCCTCGTTGGTTGCCCAGTAGCCGGGCTCGGTGAGGTAGAGGACGGGATGCTCGAAAATGCGGTCGTCCGTGAGCCGCAGCACAATCGGTGGCCCGTCGATCTGGAGACCCGTGGTGCGCTTGATGGCCTCGTGGAGGTGCTGCTCGGCACGCGGGTAGTCGGTGGCCCACGCGTTGCCGCGGCGCCAGCCGCTGCTGTGGCTCGTGTATTGGACGCGGACGAAACGAAAGCCGTAGTCATCGGACCCGAGGGCCGGTTCTGGGCTGGACGGGCGAGCCGGCGGGTCAGGGTCGGCCGGGGTTGCACCCAGCAACAATATGATGAGAAGCGGTATCGTCCAGCGCATGACGTAGGCTCCCTCGTTGTGTGCACCTGCAGGCGGGGTTCATCCGCAACGTACCGTTTCTACGCTGGAGGCGGCCATTCGCTCCAAACGGTCTAGATTAAGACGTGGAAACGCGAATCGGGAGCTCGTTGCGGGAAAAAGACAATTCGATTTCATATTATTATACCATAAAACCACAGGGCCCGCTGGGTTGAGGGCTTTGCCGGAATCCACCCGGATTAATCTCCGCCGCGCACGACCGTGGGTGCGCATGCCACGACGAGGTCGAGGCGGGAGGAGAGGCCCAGCAGGTGGGGGAGAGTCCACATCCCGCTAAACCGCTCGGGCTAAACGGCAGGGGGTACGGGCAGAACCCGTTGTGTGTCGCGCGGCGATGGCGGCCCATAGAGTTGCCCGCAATCGCAACATATGATCACCGAGCTTCAAACCGGTATGACCACCAAGACGACCAGACGCGACTTCATCCGACGATCGGGGATTGGAATCGGCGGGCTGCTTGCCGGCGCGCTTAGCCCCTGGGGCCAGGAGGCGGCGCACGCCGAGTCACTGCGCCGCGAGGCCCGGTTGGCCGACGAGCGCCCCAACGTCATCATGATCATCTCCGACGACCAGGGGTGGACCGACTTTGGCTTCATGGGGCATCCCCACATCCAAACGCCTCATCTCGACCGGCTGGCGGAGGAGTCGCTCGTCTTCCCCAACGGCTACGTGCCGACCTCGCTGTGCCGGGCGAGCCTGGCGACGTTGCTGACCGGGCTCTACGCCAGCCAGCACAAGATTTGCAACAACGACCCGCCCGAAGGCGTGGATCGCCGCGAGATGCTGACGTTCATGCGCAACGCCCCGGCGCTGCCTCGCCTTTTGGCGCCCGCTGGCTACCGCAGTTTGCAGACGGGCAAGTTTTGGGAAGGCCACTACCGGAATGCCGGCTTTACGGATGGCATGACCACCGAAGGGCGCCACGGAGGCCCCGGCCTGGCGATCGGGCGGGAGACGATGCAGCCGCTCTACCGCTTCATCGATGACGTGGGCTCCGACCCGTTTTTCATCTGGTATGCCCCGTTCCTGCCGCACACGCCGCACAACCCGCCCGGGCGGCTCCTTCGTAAGTACGCGTCGAACCAGCGCAGCGCGCGCGTCGCGCAGTATTGGGCGATGGTCGAGTGGTTCGACGAGACCGTGGGCGAGCTGCTTGACAACGTGGAGGCGGCCGGCCTGAAGGACAATACCATCGTCCTCTTCGCCGTGGATAACGGGTGGCTGCAGGCCGACAACGAGCTTCCTCGCACGCAGCGTCCTTTCGGCGCGCCCGGTGGCAAATTGTCGCCCTACGACGGGGGACTGCGCACGCCCATCCTCGTCCGGTGGCCCGAGCGCATCCAACCCGGGTATCACCGCAACTTGGTCTCTACCATCGATCTCGCCCCGACGATTCTCCAAGCGATCGACGGCGTGGACGTGCCGCCCGTCATGCCGGGGGTCAACTTGCTTGAGGTGGACAACGATAGCGCACCGGTGAATCAGCGGCACGCCGTCTTCGGGCAGATCTGCACGCACGACGCGGTCAACTTGGACCGGGTGGATCACAGCGTCACGCACCAGTGGGTGCGCAAGCACGACTGGAAGCTGATTCATTACGTCCACCCCGAGCGCCCCGCGGAGCTTTATCATCTGGCCCAAGACCCGTTCGAACGCACGAACCTCGCCACCCGCTATCCGCGAAAGGTCGACGAACTCCGTGCCGAACTGGACGCGTGGGAGTACGAAGCGGCCGACATGGTCGCTGGAGGCGCGAACGAGTGAGCGGGCGCACGACGATCCTTCCGGTCACTCATCCCGGGTTGGGGGCCGGGATGGTAGGATGGGCGGAGGCGAAAAGGCTACCCCTTTGGTGCGATGTCCCTGCCCCTAACAGTGGGCCCCTGCAAATTTCCACTGTATTTATGATCTTAGCATGAACCCGGCCTCGCTAGATGGGGCCGTTTCTCGGCCGAAAGACGACCCCGTCGATCGACGGCAGCACGCGACTCCGATTGGCACGGACGTTCTCTAGCTCGATGTGACCGAATTCACCGTAGCGCGCGCATGTCTCGACTCCAAACGTTTTGGCGTTCGTACCGCCGGCTGATCGCGGTCGGGGCTCTTCTGGTTACCGCCCTGGTTGCGTATGCCATCGACTGGTCCCAGCCGCCCCGCTTGATTCTGTTCCTCGGAAGCCTCCATCCGGTCGTGGTGCACTTCCCGGTGGCCCTCCTCCTCTTGGCGGCGCTGCTGGAGGGGCTCGCCCGGTACGACGACCGCTTTGCCTTCGTGAAGCCCACCATTTCGATCGTGCTTGCGCTCGGTGCGCTCGGCGCTGCGGCGTCGGCGGGGGCCGGTTGGTTTCTGTCCCTGACCGGGGGCTATGCGGGCGGACTCGTGAGCTGGCACCAGTGGCTGGGCATCGGCGTGGCCGTGGGTGGGGCGGGGGCCTGGTGGCTCGAACGAGCGGCCCGCAAGGCGCCCCCGTCGGTTCCTTTCGCGGAGGTCGGCTACGTCGCCGTCCTTTCGGTCACGGTCGTCTTGCTCGTGGTCACCGGGCACCTGGGCGGCTCGCTCACGCACGGGTCGGGATTCCTGACCCAGCATCTTCCGGCGCCCATCCAGCGCGTACTGGGCGGCCCCGGTGCGGCCCCACGCTCCGGCGCGCTGGTGCCCATCGATTCGGCGCTCGTGTATCAGGATTTGGTGCATCCCATCCTTCAGACCCGATGCGTCGAGTGCCACGGTCCCAACCAAGCGGAAGGCGAGCTTCGCCTCGACGGCCCCGCGTACATCCGGGCGGGTGGAGAAGGAGGGGCCGTGTTCCAGCCCGGCGAACCGGAGCAGAGCGAGCTCATCCGGCGAGTGACGCTTCCGCTGTATCACGACGACGTCATGCCCCCAGATGGCCATCCGCCGCTGAGCGTGGAGCACGTCGAGTTGCTGCGGTGGTGGATTGCCCACGAGGCCTCCTTCGAGACGCAGGTGGCTGACATCGAGGAGGAAACGACGCCGACCTCGGTCCAAACCGTGCTTGCGCGGCTGTCCCGGCCCCGCGACGAAATCCGCACGGGCATCTACGCCGAGGACGTCGCGCCGCCCGACAGCAGCGTGCTCGACGACCTCGCCCGCTCACCCCTGCGCATCCGACGGGTGGCGAGCGGCGAGCCCTTCCTGCAAGTCGAGGTCCGCTCCGCCGTAGACACCGTCGATGCTGCGCTGCTCAACCCGTTGGAGGGTGTGGCCGAGCAGGTCGCGTGGCTGGACCTGTCGGGCACGGTCGTGACGGCTTCGGCGCTTGAGGTGGCGGGCACGTTCCCTCACCTCACCCGGCTTGCTCTGCGCGGCGCCACCCTCGACGAGGCCGGGCTGCGGGCGCTGGAAAACAACCCGTTTCTGGCGTACCTGAACCTGGTCGAGTCCAATGTGTCGGATGACGGCCTACGGCACCTCGCGGCGGTCAGCA